>WLKR01000001.1 GCA_009701115.1 Actinomycetota bacterium
AACGAATGAACTTTGCTCTCCTCAATGGACTCGATGAACAGTTCCAAACCCACATCGTTGCGGGCGAGGGTTTGCCGGAACTGCAACGTGCCTTAGAGCGCATTCCAGTGCAAATTGCCAGGAAGCCGGCTTTCGCACGCATCGCAGGCTTCTACTTTCGATCTCCGTCCAAGAATGAATTAATTCTCTCCGGCGGTATATCGCACACGTGCGGCGCGATTAACAACGGTGGTTCTGACATTGCGACTGTTCATCTCTGCCAGGCGGCCGCCAAAGTAGCGAAGGGGGAGAACCATTTGTGGCGCTACCTCAACGCCAGGATTGCGCGCACCCTCGGCCGAAGGTTGGAACGTCGGAATTTCACTCCCGAACGCACCGGTCTCCTGGTTGCCGTCTCTGATTCAGTTGCCGATCAACTTCGTCAGCACTATCCCGACATGAACGTTCGAGTTATCTCAAATGGCGTGGATGAAAATAACTTTCCGTTCGCGCAACGCTCAAGCGATGATTCCCTGCGCATCCTCATGGTGACAGGCGACTTCGCTCTCAAGGGGGTCGGTGGCGCAATACGGGCACTAGCGATGGCGCGTGATCAGGCGCTGACGCTCACCGTGGTGGGCAAAGGGGACGCCGCCCCTTACATGAAGCTCGCACGATCATTGGGCCTTGCGGAGCGGGTTTTCTTTACTGGACCGCTCGATGACGTCGTGCCCGAGTACGCCAAGCACGACATTATTTTGTGCAATTCGACATACGAATCGTTCGGCCTTTTCCTTGTCGAGGCGGCCCTCACGGGTTGTGCGGTGTTGTCCACTGATGTTGGCGTCGCTCGCCGACTTGTGGGCGACAACGAAGGTGGGACTATTTTCGACGGAAGCGCCTCGCAGCTGGCCGGTTGGTTCGATATTTGGTCGAGCGATCGCAGCCATGTTCTGTCGATGGGCAAGCTCGCATCGCGAAGAGCACGAGAATTTTCGCTCGCGCGCATGATTGCAAGTTACGAAGACCTGTATCGAGAAATCGCCGCGGGACGCGCATGACCCTGTCGGTGCTCCACGTCGGGTTGGAGTCCTTGACGGTGCGCGTTGGTGGACTTAACACCTACTGCACCAATCTCGTTGAAGCCCTGCGTGGTAACGGCGTGGATGCCACCGCGACGTGGGTTGGTGGCGAGGAGTCGTATGGTCACTCGCTGGCGCAAGGTTCCTTGTGGCGTCGAAATCTTGATGTCGCCCGAGTGGTACGAAGCTCCGAAGCGGACCTCGTTGACGTTCACTTCGCGGCCCACGCTGTGGTGGCGGTTGCGACGGGCTCTCTTCGCCATCGTCCCATGGTTCTTCACTTCCAGGGCCCTTGGGCTGATGAAAGTCGATGGACGGGCGGATCATTCCTGGTGTCAGTAATCAAACGACGCTTGGAACGGTTTGTCCTACGTCGTGCCGAATCGGTGGTCGTGTTGTCACACGCATTCGCCCAAGTTGCGATCGCAACGTATGGCGTGCGACCAGAACGGGTGAGTGTCGTGCCTCCCGGGGTGCATCTGCAGAGCGAGACAGCGCGCAACGAGGCTCGGAGACAACTCGGCATCACTCCCGATGCGCAGCTGATCGTGGCCGTTCGACGCCTGGTCGCCCGCATGGGGCTGGAGACCCTCATTCGTGCAATGGTGCAGCTGCCATTGGCCCAGCTGGTTATCGTGGGCGAAGGCCCCGAACGAGGCGCTCTCGCTTCTCTCATTGAAACACTGGAGCTCTCGGACCGAGTCCGACTCGTGGGCCTCGTCAGTGAGGCGGAACGTAATAATTGGATGAGTGCGGCCACTCTGACAGTCGTACCCTCATTGGCCCATGAGGGTTTCGGCTTAGTAGTCCTGGAGTCCTTGGCCGCGGGCACCCCCGTAGTGGTTAGCGATGTGGACGGCCTGGTTGAAGTGGCCGATATGTCGCCCTTTGTAACTTCGTTTACTGCTGGTGATGTCGACGGTTTGGTTTCACGAGTGGCCCGCGTCTTGGATGAGCAAGAGGTCCACTCCGAAGTGGTCCGCCAAAGCATTGCCGGACTGTCATGGTCGGCCGTGGCCCGTTTCTTTGTACAGCACTATGAGTTGATGCTCACACGAATCGAGGATCCCCGGGGCGTGGTGGTTTTAGACCACACGGCGAAACTGAGTGGGGGCGAACTGGCCATTGCGCGAACCGCTGAAGCCATCGCCAGTAGGGGACAGTTCATTCCTCACGTAGTGCTCTTTGAGCACGGTCCATTTGAACGCGAGCTGCGGAGCCGCAGGCTCACGTACGAAGTGTTTCCAATGAATAAGAGAACGCAATCGCGTCGCCGCGAGAACATTTGGAGTGGCCTCGTCATCTCGATGTGGGATTCAAGCATTTTCGCTGCACGGCTGGCTCGACTCTTGCGACTGCGTGGCGCAACGTTGGTTCACACGAATTCGCTAAAGGCTTTTGTTCTGGGAACTGTCGCCTCGATGGGCCATCCATGGCGACTAGTGGCGCACGTTCGTGATCTCTGGTCGCCGCCCTACCTTTCCGCGTCAACGGCTCGTGCGCTGCGGACATTATTAGCGCTGCGGTCCGATGCGGTGATTGCCAATTCCCACACGACGGCACAGGCGGCGAGCGCCGATGCATACGTCATTCACAGTCCAGTCGATGGGGCATTCTTTGGCGTACCGGCGCCCAATCCGCAACAAGATCTTCGCGTTGGGGTCATTGGGCGCATAGCCGCATGGAAGGGGCAAGATCTCATGCTGGAAGCTTTAGCCCTACTCACCGGCGTCCCTGTGTCGGTGACTTTTGTCGGTGGTGCACTCTTTGATGAACTCGCCTTTGAAGAACGTTTGCGAGAACAGTCACAACCCTTTGGTGCTCAAGTGCGCTTTCTCGGGGCGGTCGACGACGTGCCCTCGGTGGTAGGTGACTTTGATGTCACGGTCCTGACTTCACGTTCACCCGAACCTTTCGGCAACGTGGTGACTGAGTCGATGGCCGCCGGTCGGGTGGTCGTAGTACCTCGTCAGGGTGGAGTCTTGGACTTCATCGTCGATGGTGAGAATGGTCTCTTTTATGAGCCCAATGATGCTCATTCGCTCGCGGAAACCCTCCGACGGATAGGTGGGGGTGAGATTGATCGGGTGATGCTGGGGAACAATGCCCGTGTGACGGCAGCGCGATACGGTGCACCGCGTATGGCCGCTTCGGTTGAATTTGTCTACGAATCCGTGCTGGAATAGCGCCGTGCAGCTCTCCGTCGTCATCGCCTCGAAAGACCGGCCGGCACTTCTCGGCGCCCTACTCTCAACGCTGCGCCCACAGATAGAGGAACTGGGAGGAGAGGGAGAGATCATCGTGGTGGACGATGGTTCGTCGCCGCCCTACGACGGCACTACATTCCCGGGCGTTACGTTTCTACGTACTTCTGGGATTGGACCGGCGAGGGCTCGCAATTACGGGGTACAGCAATCCACCGGGTCGATAATCCTCTTCACCGACGACGACGTGGCCGTGCAGGCCGGCTGGGTAGCTGCGGCCCAACAATTCCTCACCGCCAACCCATCGTTCGCCGGTGTAACGGGAGATACGACCTCACCGCCCTTTTCGGCCATCTACGAACACTCTGTCGAAGATCACGATGGCGGAAGTTTCTTGACCTGCAATGTCGGCTATCGACGCGAGGCCTTCGTGGCCGTGGGGGGATTTGATCGCCTCTTTCCTCACGCCGCACATGAAGATCGCGATGTGGCGTGGCGAATTCAAAAAGAAGTTGGCCCGGTCGGCTTTGAGCCGACGATGCGCGTCACGCATCCCGGTCGTCCGTTCTCGGCCAGACAATGGCACCGTCGCGGGGTGATTGCCATTGATGACTGGCTAGTGCTGGCCCGGCACCCAGAGCGCAAGGCCTCGCGCCGTGCGTTGCGTTGGGCTCCACTGACCGGTGCGGCTCATCGCTGGCGTTCCATTGGTCGTGAGACCGGAGCATTCCGTTCCCCGAGAAAGTTTCGGCGGTGGGTCTGGGTGGCTGGTGGGCAGCTGGCGGTCAACGCGTGGACCGTGTGGACACGGTGGCGTTTTTTGCAAGATCGAGATTCACGAGCAGTTCCTGGACTGCGTTTCCCCGGCTGGCGAATTGCATACGTGGGACCGTCGCCTCACCCCGAAGCCGGTGGCGCCCCAGGCGTAGCTGGGCTTCTACTTGAGCAGATGCTCCAACGGGGTCACAGCATCGACGTGTTCGTTGTCGCCTCCAAGGAGGATGACGACCCCTACGGCCTGGGCGAAAGGGAGGGGCTGAACTACATCGTTGAGCGCTCGAACTTTGCGTTCGAGAAGTGGTATTCACGTAATCCAGTGACCAAAATGATGTCCAGTCAATTATTCGCGGCCCGTGGGCGCCAACGTCTGGCGAAGCGGCTGAGGGCGTTACACCGCGCTACTCCGTATGACTTCGTGTATCAGTTCTCAGCCATGGAGAGCGTGGGCGTTCCTCGGAATCTGCATATTCCGGTCATCATGCACCCCTCCGTGCACGCCCAGGGAGAACGAACTTGGTTTGATCGTGAGTATCGAGCGAGCGTGAGCACGCAGCCAGCGTTGAAGCGCTTTATCGTTTCACGTTGGTTGCAGCTGCGCAGTATGCGACAAGCTCGCGACGCTCGGCGAGCAACGGGCGTGCTGGCGATTAGTCGCCACTTCGGTGAGGCCATCGTTGCGGACTACGGGGTGGCACCAGATCGCGTTCGCGTCGTTCCCAATTGCATCAACGTAGATGGAATCCCCGTGGGAGTTGGGGGAAATGATGTGCTGGTCGTTGGTCGACTGGCCGTGCGCAAGGGGCTCGAGTCGGTTGCGGAAGTTACACATCGTTGGGTCAAAGATCGAAGTGAGCGTGAAAGTGCAATTCGGTTCCAAGTGATTGGTAACCACTCACTGTGGAGCGACTATCGCGACACCGTGGGTGGGTGTGATCAGTCCGTGACCAACGTGGTGGGTCACAAGAGTCGCTCTGAGGTGTTCGATGCGCTCCAGAGTGGCTTGGCCCTGCTCCAGTTATCTCGCTACGAACCATTCGGCCTTACGGTGGCTGAATCACTAGCGGCCGGCGTCCCGGTAGTGGTGACCCCTTGTGTCGGGGCGAGCGAGGACGTCTCCGCGGCGGTCTCGTTCGTGGTCCCGATCAACGACGATGAACCCAGCCGCGTAGTCATGTATCTGCATATGTTGGCGGCGCTGAGTGCGCCTGAGCGCTCGCTGCTGGCCGCTCAATGCCGTGCAGAAGCCGAACGCCTCTTTCGCCCCACGGTCGTCGCTGATCAGCTTGAAGCGGCGTTACGGGAACTTCTCGCCTAAGCGCTGCAGCGTTCGAATCTTAACGGTTCACCTCGATCGGCCCACGCCATCACGGTGCCGCGCCAGCTGGAGCGCCGACGGGCCAAAACGGACTGCTCTCCTCGCACTAGGGCCACCAGTGAACGTCCGATGCCCGGACAGTTGGTGTCGCCAAGCAAGAGGACGTAGATCAGTCGTCGCGTTAGGTAGCGCCGTGGGAGCGATCGGGCGAGGTTGTAGGCCGAATCCAATATCGCGGCATTCGAAGGAGAAGTTCGTTGGTCATCACCAAGACGAATGGCTGGATGGTGTGAGACCTGGAGTGATGGGTCGTAGAGCAGGGTGCCGTGATGACGGGCAATCCACGCACCAAGTGCCACTTCGAAGTGTGGCTGCGCACCTTGGCCTCGGAGCCCCACTGGAAAGGCGAGCGCCGACCGGCGATAGGCCGCGTTTACGCCCTTCAGCATGAAGACGGACCTAACAGCCCCTTCGCCGCGATGATGATTGCCAACGACTCGTCCGTACCATCGCACCTGTCCCACGGTGTGAGTAAGTGTTGTAGTTCTTGGTACGTCACCGTCGTAGAGCACATCGCGTCCACCGACACCACTGATGGCGGGAGAATCGAAGTGGGCCCTAAGTCGCGAGGCGTGGTCTGCAGGCAGTCGAGCGTCATCATCGGTGAAAGCGATCACTTCGCTAGTCGCCAGCTTGGAGCCCGCCACCATGGCCGCGAGTACGCCCGGCTCGTCGACGATGGCAACAATCACTGCTCGTGACCTTGCGATGGCGATGGTTTCGAGGTCACTGTTACGCGCTACGACGATAATCTCATTAAACGGGTGGTCTTGGTTCAGCGCTGAATCGAGCGCAGCATCGAGGTCGTGTGCTCGGCCGTAGGAAGGAATGACGAGCGAGACTGAAGTCATGAACCGCTCAGCATTCGAATGGCTCGATCTGTGAAGCATCGACGAATTGGGCCAGGCATGGTGCCGCGAAGCCATAGCAGGTCTTCTCGAGAGAAGTAGTTCGTGACACGAATGGCAAGTAACGCAATGACACCGAAGAGCAGGCTGAGCGCTGCGGCAGCGCCCAAGGCGTGCCAGCGCGTGTCTAGAGCCCATTGCCAGCGATCCATTAGGAGCCGCGTAGTGATGGTGGCGGTTCCCCCAATAAACACGACTCGAGATATCCAGGGGAGGATCAAGACGCGAGCTGAGCTTTCCACCATTCGAGAGAATCGCATCAGGAGATACGTGGTGGCGCAGATTTTTGCGCAGAGCGTACCGACGAGTACGCCGTTCAGTCCAAACGGCTTGACCAGGGCGAGGGTGAGCACGACATTGACGAGAAAGGCCACGAGCTGAGCTCGGGTGCCGAGGCCCACCTTGCCAATTGCGAAGATTGCCGCGGCTGTGGCGGGCCGTGGGGTGCCCGCGACCATGCCCAGGGCAATCAGAATGGTGGCGGTTGAGGCATTAATGAAGGGCCGATTGAGCCATGCGGTAAGTAGGACTGGTCCGAGAGCCATGACTAAACCGGCCATGACCATGCCAATGAGAACGATTATCCGGTTGGCTCGCACGTAGATGCGGCGAAGTCCGTCCAAGCCTTCATCGGCGGCCACGGCCGCGGAGATAGTCGGGAGGAGGTTGCCGTTAGGGATGTAACCGAAGTAGGTGATTTGGCGCGCTAATCGCTGAGCAATAGACCACAGACCAGTGGCCCCAGGTGAAACCAATGTGGAAATCACGATCGGGTCGGTCTCGTAGGTCAGCGTTTCGAGAATTGAGTTGAGTTGAAACCATCCACTGACACGGCGGAGTTCCCGGCGAATCTCGGGGGAGATACCCCTTGGGCTGGCGTAAGGGGTGCCGTGTCGAACGATGATCACAATCAGTGTCGCAATGTATGAAACGGCGTACTGCACCGAAGTCGCAATCACGATGGCCGAGAGGCGCATGCCGTGCACGAGCAGAACGATGAGTAGCACCGCGTAAATCAACCGCGACGCAACGTCGATCACCGTGATGATCCACTGTTCGCCAACGGCTACGAGTCGTGATGAGAGGGTGGCCAATATCGAGCCGAAAAAGACCAGTGCATACGTCCAGTAGAAGAACCGTTCGGCGGCAATCTCTACGCCGGGGCTGTAATTCAGGTGATGCATGAGCGGATGCACTATGGCGACCACGATTGGTAGGCCGAGCGCACCAATGCCGAGCCAGGCGAGTGTTCCCACCGTGGTGATTCGCGCCCCGATTAAATGGTCGCCCTCAATGCGACCGCGGGCACCGTAGCGCACGACCATGTTCCCGAATCCCGGATCGAGGGTCGAGATGTACCCCACGGTCACGGTGACAAAACTCCAGATACCGAACTCCACGAGTCCGAGATGGGAGAGAGAAATCGGGGTGGTTACGAGGGCAATCAGTAGGACGCAGACAACCCCAGCCGCCGTAACGAGGGAGTTCGTGGCGGCGCGGGCACCGCGATATTCCTGCCCTCGGCGTCGAGGTTCGGTGGTCTCCGTGGGCTCGTTCACGTCAATGATTGTGGCAGGTCACCCGCCAATGGTGTGTTTCTGCCACGATAGGAAGGTGACGAACCGTGTTTTGGTATTCAGCCACGCCTCTGTGGTGGCCGCCAACCAGTCGGTTTACGCCGAATTGCGCAAGTTGGGCAATGAAATTCTGATCGTGACTCCCGATACGTGGCGCCACGATTTCTCACAACATCCCTTCCACCCAGAAGCCCACATTGGACTCGAAGGTTGTCTGCTGCCACTCGCAGTTTCTCGGCCCGGCGCTCCTCAACGTTTCCGCTACCGCGGGTCGCTGTATCGAAATGCCACGATCAGCGCATTCAATCCTGATGTCTGCATCATTGAAGAAGAGGCCTTCTCGCTGGCCGGATGGCAGTGTGCGCGATACGCACGCCGCAGAAAATTGCCGTACGCCATTCAAGCTGCTGAGAATCTTGATCGTTCGATGCCATGGCCCGCGAAACTCTGGCGTCGAGTGGTGTTGCGTCACGCCAGTTTGGTGATGGCTCGATCTCGAGCGGCGGGAGATCGTGCGCTGAGCTGGGGCGCATCTTCGAGCATCATCGACGTCGTGCCCCATGGGATTGAAGGAGTCGCGGCAGCAGTCGCTCCCCGTCGCGAGGGAGTCGTCGGCTACGTCGGGCGCCTCGTCGAGTCCAAGGGCCTCACCGATCTGTTGGCGGCGGTGGAGATGGACGATTTGCTGTCACTCGAGGTCGTAGGAGACGGCGTTCTTCGCACACTGTTCTCTTCTCCGCCCGCGCGAGTGACGTGGCACGGTGCACTTACGCCGGAGCAAGTGGTCGCTTTCTACCAATCAATCTCCGTTCTCGCTCTTCCCAGCAGAACGACGCCTACGTGGACAGAACAGTTCGGTCGAGTCATCATCGAATCTCTGGCTGCCGGTCGTCCGGTGGTGGCCTACGACTCAGGAGAAATTCCCTGGGTCGCCGAGATGACTGGAATAACCCTCGTACCCGAGGGGGATATTCGCGGTCTGCACGACGCCCTACGACGAAATGCCTACGGCGATGAAGGCGTGAGGCTCGGAGCGCTTGGTCGAACGGCCGTATTGCACCACTTCACAAACGAGGCGATTGCAAAACGCTTAGCTGCTTGGGCGGAGTCCGCAACCGAGGACTAGAGGCCCGGGACGACTGCCCGTAGTGCCGCCCAATGAGCTTCGCGAGAAAACTGTTCTGCGTGGCGGCGAAGGTGGTGTGGATCCCACGTACGAACCAACGCTTGTTCGAGGGATTCGACAATTGCTGACGCCGTTAACGCGTCCTCGTCGATCAAGATTCCAGTGCTCGCGGTGATGGTGTCGAGATAACCACCCGACTTTCGAGCCACCGTCGGTTTGCCAGCCGCCGCGGCTTCGAGGGGAGTGATTCCGAAATCTTCGTGACTCAAGGCCAAATGCACTTGAGTGCTGGCGTATTCGAGCCAGAGCTCTTCATCACTCACGGCACCAAGGAACGTCACGTTGGGGGGTGCCAGTTGGCGGAGGGTGTCGCGGAGCGGACCATCGCCAACGACACGGAACCGAACGTCCGGCATAGAACGGGCTACTTCGAGCGCTAGATCCACGTTCTTGTAGGGCAGGAGACGTGCCACCACCAACACGTCACCGCGGTCATCGCCAACGGGCATGACTGAAGGGATGTCGACTGGGGGAGCCACAATGGACGCCGAACGTCCATAGACCTCTTGCACGAGTGCCTGGGTCGCCGAGGAGTTGACGATGTAGAGATTGGCGCGCCGTTGCGCTGCCTCATCCCACCGTCGCAATTGTCTAAAGAGCATCCTTGATGACTGAGCGACAGGACTCAATCCATCTCGACGAAGATAACGGTCCGTCTGGTAGAGCCACCGCGCGGGGGCGTGGCAGTAGACCGCAAGGTAGTCAGAGGCCGTGACGCCATGGGCCCAGCCAGAGGAGCTGGCCAACGTGATGTCGGCCGTGATTGTGATGGCCTTGGTGGCCGAAGCCAGGAACGGCAGGGCGGCTCGGTGATGGTGTCGGAAGTAGGGAATCCGATCTAGCCGACCGGTGTGAATCTCGACCGAGGCAAACTCGTCGAAAGTTGTGGTCGGTTCGTAGAGGTTCGTAAAGAGTGGCGCCGTCGGCACGAACTGAGTCCACGCCGCCACGACGCGCTCGGCTCCGCCACGTTGAGTCAGGTAGTCGTGCGCTAGCGCGAGAGGTACGCGCTCCATGGTTAATAGGCGCCGAGCCCTCGCAGCATGGCGCGAGGGGTGTCGAAGCAGATCTTGATGTCCCACCACATCGACCAGGCCGACACATAGAGATAGTCCAGCTGACGGAGTTCCTCGGCGGTGAGGTTGTTTCGTCCCGAAACCTGCCAGAGGCCCGTAATACCCGGGCGTACGTCATAACGACGTGCATAGAAGGGGTCCTGAATATCGCTCTCAGAGACGATGAAGGGGCGTGGACCCACAATGCTCATTGACCCCGTGAGGACATTGATGAATTGAGGAATTTCATCAAGTCCGATTTTTCGAATGAAGCCACCAATCCACGTGCGCCGGCTCGTCTCTTGCATCTTGCCTCGAATGACATATAGCGGAGCATTCTCGCCCGACTGAACGGCGCTACTTGGCGAATTGGCTGGAGCTACCTGCATGGTGCGGAACTTCAAAATAGTGAAAGGTTTGCGATTTAGCCCCAGGCGTTCCTGTCTGTAGAAGACGGGTCCCCTTGAAGTCAGCTTGATTAGCAGTGCGATAACGATGGAATGCGGAATGCTCAGTACCAGCAGTATCAATGCGACGATGATGTCAAAACTACGTTTCAGCGCGAGGTCAAAGCGGCTGACGTGACGGGGCGCCATCTCGAGCAGGGGGAGACCGGACAAATCGGTGAGGCGACTGCGCCAGGAGATGACTTCAAACATGCGGGGCACCAAAGCGGTGTCGACCAATTCGGTGGTTCGACGGTACCAACGGGCCACGTCAGGGGTAATGGAGTTCATCGAACCAAAGATCACTCGGTCGAGGTTGAACTCCTCGGCCAGCCGCTCAATATCGGAAATGTGGCCGATCGTGTTTTCGGTGTCATCGAGGTCCATGGAAATTCGACCGTAGAGCGTGATGCCTCGCTGCAAGTGAAGGTGCGTGGCGATTCGTTGATACGTCGTACCGTCATCGATGACAGCCATGCGTACGGGTCGCCGTGACATAACGACAGCTCGAAGAACTACTCGCATAATGGCGATGACGAAGGTGGTTGTCATGACGGCGATGATGATTTGCGTCGGGACTTGAATCTCCCACTGTGTGAAGTGGTGGGCGATGTAACTGATGGACATGGCGAGAAAGCCACCGAAGCTGGTGGCCATCGCCAGCTCCTTGAAGTTAGTAAAGGCGTTTTGAGTTGGACTGCGACGAGAGACGCGATAGCCCGAAGTCAGCGCCATGGCAATGATCACGCCTATCGGAAACCAGAATGCGTGACGCAGGTTGTATTCGATGTAAGACCACCGGTTAAATGCATTTCGAGTGACGAGATTTAGGAGGGCTAACCCAATGATGAGCCCCACCCACGCCGAGAGGTAGTCGACTAAAACCAGGCTCGCCGTGTAGCGCCGAGAAGTGAGACCACGACGACGACGATGGGCACCAACCGCAAACGTCCCCTCCGCTGTTAACGACACACGGAGATTGTAGAAGAGGGCGGCGGGAGGTGAATTTCTTTAGCCCATGGCGTGGGCGCCACCATCGACATACACAATGGAGGCTGTGGTTCCCCGCATCAAGGGGGAGAGCATGGCGACCGCCGTGTCGTGGACCGCCGAGGCGTCACGAACGTCCCAGCCCAGGGGGGCTCGATCGGACCAGGAGTCTTCGAATTGGGCAAAACCAGGGATAGACCTCGCGGCCATGGTCCGAATAGGGCCCGCAGCCAAGAGGTTGACGCGAATGTGGTCAGGTCCGACTTCTTTTGCGATGTAACGACTCAGTGATTCGAGCCCGGCCTTGGCGACGCCCATCCAGTCGTACATCGGGTAGGCCCTCGTGGCATCGAAGTCGAGACCCACTACTGAGGCGCCACCGCGAGCCGTGCTGCGTTGAAGCAGTGGGCGGTAAGCACCCACCAACGTGGCGAGTGAGTAGGTGGAAATTTGAAAGGCTGTAGCCACGTCGGCAAAGGGGGTCTGCAACATGCCGTGGCCCAGTGCCGATTCGGGGGCAAAGCCAATGGCGTGAACCAGACCATCGAGACGGCCAAATTCGGCCTCGATCGTAACTACTGATTCAGTGACTTGAGCCTCATCGGTGACATCGAGCGCAATGACCTCGTTTGATACACCGAGACGCTTGGCCATACGACGGGTCAGCGACATCCCACGTCCGGCGCCAGAAAGTAGGACCTCGGCCCCCTCTTCAATTGCGCGCCGGGCAATGCCGTAAGCCAGCGAGTCGTCGGTGAGCACACCGGTAACGAGAATGCGGTGACCTTCGAGAATTCCCACGATGGTCAGCGTACCCCTATGAATCCGGTTAACTAGTGACGTGAATAAGTCAATTGGCATCATTGGTGGAAGCGGCCCAGCCGGTCGCGGACTGGCAGTTCGTCTGGCGAGTGCGGGCTACAACGTCGTCCTGGGTTCTCGCGAGGCTGATCGCGCCGGACAGGTGGCGGGAGCGCTCACGTGGCGGGGCCAAGGCACCGTCACTGGTGGTACGAATGAGAGTGCGGCTGAATGCGACGTTGTGATTCTGGCCACGCCGTGGGATTCTGCCGTGAGTACGGTCGTGCCGCTGCGTAAGCAACTCGTTGGCAAAGTCGTCATTTCAATGGTCAACGCACTTCAGAAGCAGGGTCGCGAGCTCGTGCCCATGTACCCAGCTCGAGGTTCGATGGCCGGCGAAGTAGCAGCCGCGTTGCCGGGCTCGAAAGTGACTGGTGCGTTTCACCATCTCCCCGCCGCCGATATGGAAAATCTGGACAGCGGCCTAGACGCTGATGTCATGGTCGTAGGCGACGACGTCGAGGCTCGCACGCTCACCGTTGAAATCACCGATGCAATGGAGGGTCTGCGGGCCGTGGAAGTCGGTTCACTTTCACTGGCCGGAGCAGTGGAGGCCTTTACCGCTGTGTGCATCACGACCAATATTCGCCACAAGGCTCATACCTATGTGAAGTTGGCAGGCCTCTAGCAATGAAGCTGTACGACACCGCTCGTCGGGGCGTCTTCCCCATGGATCCCGGTCCCATCGTGACTATGTACTCGTGCGGCATTACGCCCTATGACGCGGCCCACCTTGGTCACGCCTTCGTCTATTTGACATTCGACGTACTCCAACGTCGTTTGCGTGATCAAGGTCTGGAGACTCGCTGCGTCCGTAATGTCACCGATGTTGATGATGACATCCTGCGTAAGGCCCGCGAAGTAGGAGTGCACTATCTCGACCTCGCGGCACGAGAGATGACCAAGTTCGATCGCGATATGGCCATCATCAATCTCTTGCCTGTGTATTCGGAGCCTCGAGCGACCGGCGCAATCCCAGAGATTCTCTCGGTGATTCAAGCAACGTTTGATAAGGGCTTGGCCTACGAAGTTGACGGGTATGTCTATTTCGAGGTCGCGAAATTTCCACGGTTCGGTCAGGTCTCCCACGAGACTGAGGCGGACATGATCACCTTGGCCGGAATCCACGGTGGCCGACCCGACGATCCTCGGAAACGGAATCCCTTGGACTTTGTTTTGTGGCAACCGTCACTCGATGATGAACCGGCCTGGGACTCGCTGTGGGGCCCGGGACGACCTGGTTGGCACATCGAGTGCTCCGCCCTCGCGCTGCGCGACCTCGGCGAGACCTTGGACGTTCACGGTGGCGGCCGAGATCTGGCCTTTCCGCACCACGAGTGTGAAGCGGCACAGAGTGAAACGGTAACCGGTGCCCCTTTTGTCAAACATTGGCTTCATGTCGGACTGGTTGGTCTCGACGGAACCAAGATGTCCAAGTCGCTCGGCAATCTCGTCTTCGTAAGTGAGCTGGCCAAGGAGGCTGAAGCGGCTTCGATCCGTCTCGCTCTCTTGGCACATCACTATCGCGGTGACTGGGAGTGGCGCAACGATGATCTAACAAAGGGTGTTTCCCGATTGAACACCTGGCGGACCTCGATTTCCGGTCACGGTGCCGAGGGGGTCATCGATGATGTACGTGCCTGTCTCGACGAAGACCTCGATACTCCGGGGGCCCTGCGCGTGATTGACGAAGCGGCTCAATCGGGCTTTAACGTCACCTCGGCTGCAGCTCTTCTCGGCATTACTCTGTAGGGGTCATGGCGACCATTCAAATCACCCTTCCTGATGGCTCTTCGCGCGAATTAGCGGCTGGCGCTTCCGGCCTCGACCTCGCATCCGCAATCGGGGCTCGCCTCGCCAAGGCCGCTCTCGCCACCATCGTGGACGGGGCAATGACCGATCTTGGTGCCACGCTTTCAGATGGCTCCACAGTGGCAATCGTGACGGAAGGTACCCCCGAAGGGCGCGAAGTGTTGCGACACTCCACGGCCCATGTCATGGCGCAGGCCGTAACGCGGTTGTGGCCCGGTGCGCACTTTGCCATTGGTCCGGCCATCAACGACGGCTTTTATTACGACTTTGATCTACCCAACGGTGCTCGATTCTCCGACGCCGACATGGAGCGAGTCGAAGCGGAGATGCGAGCGATTGTTCAAGAGAATCAACCCTTTATTCGCTCGGAGCACTCAGTAGAAGAGGGCCTGGCCCTATTCGCCGACCAGCCTTACAAGGTTGAAATTATTAAGTCGGTCAGTTCCGGAGGGAGCACCGAGGATCTCGCTGAGGTCGGTAGCGCATCGTTTGTGTCCGCCTATCGCAACTCGGATTCCTTCGTCGATCTCTGCCGCGGTCCCCACGTGCCCACAACCGGTCGCTTGGGTCACTTCAAGTTGATGCGGGTCGCCGGTGCCTACTGGCGAGGAGACGAGAAGCGCCCTCAACTGCAGCGAATCTACGGAACGGCTTGGGAGAGCAAGGCTGCCCTTGAAGAGCACATCAACCGCTTGGTGGAGGCCGAGAAACGGGATCATCGCCGCCTGGGCGTGGAGCTCGATCTCTTCAGTTTCCCGCCAGAACTCGGCCCAGGACTTTCTGTGTTCCACCCCAAGGGTGGAACGATTCGCCGTTTGATCGAGGACTACTCGCGTCAACGTCACGTGGAAGATGGCTACGAGTTCGTTAATACTCCGCACATCACGAAGGGTGAGCTCTTCGAGACCTCGGGGCACCTCGAGTGGTTCGCCGATGGCATGTATCCACCGATGGAACTCGACGAGGGTCAGAAGTACTACCTGAAGCCGATGAACTGCCCCTTTCACTTGTTGATTTTCAACGCTCGCCAGCGCAGTTATCGAGAGTTGCCGCTACGACTCTTTGAGTTCGGCACGGTGTATCGCTACGAAAAGTCGGGCGTCGTGCACGGCCTGACGCGTGTTCGAGGGTTTACGCAGGACGATGCACACATCTTGTGCACCAAAGAGCAGATGCACGACGAGTTGACGAGTCTGTTGAACTTCGTTCTTGATCTCTTGCGTGATTTTGGACTCAACGATTTCTATCTCGAGATTTCAACTCGTCCACCGGGCAAAGCTGCGGGTACAGATGAGGAGTGGAATGAGGCGGAAGAGACCTTGACTTCAGTGGCACGCGGCCACGGCCTGGAGCTAGTCCTCGACGAGGGTGGCGGCGCCTTCTACGGTCCCAAGATTTCCGTACAAGCCAAGGATGCCATCGGGCGCACCCACCAGATGTCAACTATCCAGTTGGACTTCCAGCTGCCTCAACGCTTCGACTCTTCGTACATCGGCTCGGACAATCAGCGCCACCGCCCCATCATGATCCACCGCGCGCTCTTTGGCTCCATCGAGCGTTTCATAGCCATCTTGATTGAGCACTACGCGGGCGCCCTGCCCACGTGGCTCGCACCAGAACAGGTTCGCGTGTTGAGCGTTCGTGATATCCACGACGACTACGCCTGGGAAGTAGCGAAGGTTCTCAAAGCCGCCGGAGCCCGCGTCGTGGTCGATGAAGCTGATGAACCGCTTGGCGGACGTATTCGACGGGCCAAGGTCGAGAAAATTCCCTACATCTTGGTGGTGGGCGATGATGATGTCCGAGAGCGCACGCTGGGAATCAATGCCCGGGGGTCGAACGATCCCGAGCGTGGCGTCGGCCTAGATGAGTTCGTCCGCCGCTTCACGATAGAAGTAGCCGAACACGGTTTGCCTGAAGGGCGATAGTGCCACTCGATCGGTTGTCGGCGGCTTGGCGGGAACAGTACGTTCAGGACGCCACATTGTCGGAACGACTCGGTTCTTCGAGCGAGTGTGTTTTTTGCGACTTGCTAACCGACGGGGTCAGCGAATCTTCGGGCATCATCACGATGACGACGTTCAGTTTCTTGATTTTGAATGCCTTTCCATATGGCTCGGGCCACGTTTTAGTTTTGCCGCGTCGCCACATTCAGAGCCTCGAAGAACTCACTGATGAAGAGGCCGTTGATTTCTTCGCGCTACTGAGACGCAGTGTGGTGGTATTGAAAAAGACGTATGGTCCCGATGGACTCAACGTGGGATTCAATCTCGGCCGAGCTGCTGGAGCAGGGATACCCCAGCACCTTCATGGACACATTCTGCCGAGGTGGAATGGTGACACTAATTTCATGACGACATTGGGTGAAACGCGGATTCTGCCGGAATCGCTGACATCAACCTGGAGCAAGATTTCAGTCGTCCTGAATGGGCCAGACTTTGACTCCGGCGCTAACTAGGATTACCACCTAGTACCGCCCTTCTTGGTACACGGGAGGCATGATGTTCGACGGCAAGTTCCGAACTGCAGTAGACAAACGCACGGCACCTATCGGGCGCTTTTTGGTCAAGTGCGGTTTTTCGGCTGACGTTCTGACCGCCTCCGGACTTCTTTTTGCTGGTGCCACGGGCTGGGCAATCGCGATGGGGCATCATCATTGGGCTATAGGGCTGCTTGCTCTGACCGGGGCCCACGATCTCTTTGACGGTCCAGTGGCAAAGGCCTCTCAGGCGACCTCCGTGCGGGGAAGCTTCTTTGACTCCGTGATCGATCGGCTGTCTGATGCTTTGATTCTGGGTGGCGTGGCCTATTACCTCGAGGCCAATCATCGCGGCCAGTTAATCCTGTTGCCCTTTGCGATTATGACCAGCACTTTTATGATTTCCTACCAGCGATCTAAGGCTGAGAGCCTCGGTCTAGCGGCCAAGGGGGGACTCATGGAGCGGGCTGAGCGAATGATTCTGACGGGTGTCTCGTTGCTCGCTACGTCGATATTCATCCCTGTTCTCTGGATTCTCCTGGTTCTGACGACCATGACTGCGCTCGGTCGATTCCGCCGAGTCTGGCTCGTGGCGACTGACGCTTCCGCTGCATCGGAATAGGACGAACATGGACGCTCGTCAGCGCGCTCGTGTCACGATGTTCAAGACTCTCGCCACCGCGATGGAACTCGCCCCCGAGCGCGTTGACCGCTGGATCGGAGAGCAGGTCGCCGGCACAGTGGGACGTTTGTCGGTGGAGCCCCGCAATAATCTGCGTAACAACGTTCGCCGAGCCTTGGGTACGAGGGAAGATGAGCCATCAAGCGCGTTGTTGGAACGCTATGTCGATCGGGGCTTTGAAACGTACGGCCGCTATTGGGCTGAGGGAGCCAAGCTTCCAGCGATTTCCAAGGCAAACGTCAATAAGCAGTTCTGTTTTGCAGAGGGGCTCGAACACCTTCAGGCAGCAGCGGCTACCGGGCGCGGCGTGGTAATCGCAATTCCCCATATTGGAAGCTGGGAGTGGGGCGGAGCATTCATGGCCAACATTGGACTGCCAATGCACGCAGTGGCCGAAGCGCTCGATCCACCCGAACTCTTTGAATGGTTCGCCAAGAAGCGTCGGGCCATAGGCATAGAAGTTGCACCCCTTAATGAGCAGGCTGGCACAGTTTTGCTATCGACAATCAAGGCCGGCAAAATTGTTGGACTCTTGTGCGACCGTGACATTCAAAACAATGGCATTCCGGCCCGTCTGCTCGGTGAAGACGTCACGATCCCGGCGGGCCCCGCCACGTTGGCGCTTCGTACCGGTGCGGTGCTTCTGGCAGGCGCCTGTTACGCCGGACCTGGTGATGGTCATCACGCTGTATTCACTCCGCCTATTGCCGCTGAGCGATTAGGCAAACTCCGAGAAGACGTGTCTCGGGTGACCCAACTCGTGGCGGATGAGCTGAGTGGGCTGATTCGTCGCGCCCCCGAACAGTGGCACGTTTTACAGACGCGCTTCGACACGCCGTGAGCGCACCTCGACGGGTGGCGATTGTTTCGCCGTACGCCCTCGATGTTTTTGGGGGAGTGCAGGAGCAAGTCCTTGGGATGAGTCGGGAATTTATGGCTCGAGGAATTGAAACACTCCTCATCTCACCCGAAGGCGGCGAACTGATATCGGAGACTTCGGCGCGCGTCCTGCGTTTTGGCGGTTGCGTTGCAATCCCGGCGAACGGCTCCAAGGCGCCCATCACGCTGAGCCCCAAAGCTGCGAAGCGAGCCCGTCAGGCGATCGAGGACTTCAAGGCTGAGGTGGTTCACTTCCACGAGCCCTTTGCACCACTGGTTGGGTATGGCGAACTCTTTGGGTCAAGTGATCGAATCCACGTTGGCACCTTTCACCGCTCAGGCGGGGGCCCGGCATACAGGTTGACCAAGCCTCTTTTACGAAAGGTCTTGCGGCGGCTCGGTGCCCAGGTCGCTGTCAGTGATCGCGCCGCCGAAACGCTACGGTCCGCTACTGGAGCCGAGGCCGAAGTGCTATTCAACGGATTCGAGATGCACCGCTTCGAATCACTGCCTCGCCCCTCGGTTCCAACGATTCTTTTCGTGGGTCGGTTTGAGACACGCAAAGGTGCCCACGTTGCTATTGAGGCGGTACGGGGATGGCGAGCTATGGGTGGCCCCGACGTCCGCCTAATAATGGCCGGTCACGGTCCCGACTCAGCCAAGTTGCTTGCATTGGCGGACGGCGATCCGGCAATCACCTTCGTTGGTGCGATTGGCGATACGGAAAAGCGCCGCCTACTTGGGACGAGTTCCGTACTGGTGGCGGCGTCACTCTTTGGAGAGAGTTTCGGAATGACGTTGCTCGAAGGCATGGCGAGCGGGGCATCTGTGGTTGCCTCGGATATTGATGGTTACCGCGAGGCGGCCGGAGGGCACGCAATCTTGTTTGCGCCCAATAATCCGACCGATTTGCGACGTGCCATCACGGTCGCTCTCGAACAGTCCAATGGTGAACGTGACGCGGCGCGACGACACGCTGAGGCGTGGTCCATGGAGCGACTAGCCGACAGCTACCTCAGCATCTACGAGCGATGCCAGGCGCGCCGGTAGCCTTGCACCGTGAGTGCTGCGAAACAACATCAACAACGTCGTCGTAGCAACCAGCGTCACCGGGGTCCTCGCCACGTTGAGCCTGTTCTCGATCCCACTTGGCGCAGTGCCTATGCTCCTTCGGCTGAGGAGCGTGAGACGAACTCGAATATCACCCTCGGCCTTCAGCGGAACTTGGCCGTAGGCGCTGTCGGATCGGTGATTGGGGCGATTGTGCTTGCTCTCGGTGCCGGCGTCGCGGTCTATGTGGCGCTCATCCTCCCCGTTCTCTACATCGCCGTTGCTGGCGCTATCTATCAATCGACACGCCGTCGGATCACAACGGCTGACGCGCTCGCCGGTTCGCTGGTCGCCGACCTTCCCGTCGGTGGCACCAAGACCGATCGGGTACGCCTCTCGACAATTGTGGAGCGCCTCTCCGCCACGTTCGGGCTGGGCTCAATCAACTGCTTCGTGGTGGAAGAGAATGTTCCCAACGCCACCCTCCTGCGGGACCAGGACAATTACACGCTGATCGTCACCACTGGACTAATGCACGAGGTCGAACTGATCGAACTCGAAGGCGTTGTTGCTCACTGCATGGCTCGTCAACGGTTGGGCTATATCGCTCTACCCTCGTTGCTGGCAGCCGCCAACCTCTCCAAGTCGGCTCGGAGTCGCTACGAAACCCGCATTCGCGGTTGGGCCTTTCGAGCCGATGAGGTGGCGGCCGCTACCATCCGCTACCCACTGGGGCTTCAGCGCGCACTAGAGCGGACGGCCTCGACCGTACCCGAGGCCGGCTCGTATTTCGCCAGTGAGGCCTACGCCAAGGCTCGCTGGATTTGGTTCGATCAGCACGTCGATGGTAAAGAATTGGCGCTGGGTGACCTAGATCAGGCCAGCGCTCGCGCTCAAGCCCTCGAGGAGTGGTAGCGGGTCGCACCATTAGGGTATGACCATGACTACGCAAGAAGACTTCGGTTCAGTAGGTACGGCCCGCGTCAAGCGCGGACTCGCAGACATGCTTCGTGGGGGCGTCATTATGGACGTCGTTAACCCCGAACAGGCTCGAATTGCCGAAGATGCTGGTGCTGTTGCCGTGATGGCCCTCGAGCGAGTGCCATCGGATATTCGCCGTGATGGTGGCGTGGCCCGAATGAGCGACCCCCAGATGATCAGAGAGATTCAAGCGACGGTCACCATTCCCGTCATGGCTAAGGCGCGTATCGGTCACTTCGCTGAAGCCCAGATTCTTCAGGCGCTGGACGTGGACTACATCGATGAGTCGGAAGTCTTAACGCCAGCCGACGAAGTGAATCACATTGACAAGTGGGGCTTCACGGTGCCCTTCGTTTGCGGCGCAACCAACTTGGGCGAGGCCCTCCGTCGTATCGGCGAAGGCGCCTGCATGATCCGCTCCAAGGGTGAGGCAGGTACCGGCAATATTGTCGAAGCCGTTCGTCACCTCCGCACCATTAACAAGGCCATTCGCATGCTGCAGTTGGCTGATGAGTCTGAACTCTTCTCAATGGCCAAAGATCTTCAAGCCCCGCTCCCACTCGTCTTGGAAGTTGCCGCTACCGGCAAATTGCCGGTGCCACTGTTCTGTGCCGGTGGAATCTCCACTCCCGCCGATGCTGCGCTAGTGCTCCAGCTCGGTGCCGAGGCCGTTTTTGTCGGTTCAGGAATTTTCAAGAGTGACGACCCAGAGCGCATGGCCAAGGCCATCGTCGAGGCGACCACGCACTACCTGGATCCCGCGGTTGTTGCTCGCGTTTCAACTGGTCTTGGTGCGGCCATGAAGGGTTTCGAAACCGCAACACTGGAGCAGCGTCTCTCTGAGCGCGGTTGGTAATGCCTCGTTTGGGCATACTCGCCCTACAGGGTGATGTGCGTGAACATCAAGCGACCGTTCAGTCGCTTGGTATAGAGCCGACGTTGGTGCGTACGCCCCAACAGCTCGAAGAAGTTGACGCCTTGATTCTTCCCGGGGGTGAGTCAACCGCGATCGCGCACTTGCTCGTGACTTCGGGCTTACGCGAACCATTGGCAAATCGACTTAACGAAGGCATGGCGGCCTTTGGTACGTGTGCTGGACTCATCGCGCTTTCGGCAGAAGTTCTCGATGGACGAAGGGATCAGTGGTCGTTTGCGATGCTGGATGTGGCGATTCGTCGCAATGGCTACGGACGGCAGGTGGCCTCATTCGAAACTCCGATTGAGGTTGAAGGCCTCGGTCTAGTGCCTGGTGTATTTATCCGGGCTCCTCGCATTGAGCGTTGGGCTCCCCAGGTTGAACTACTGGCAGCCCATGATCATGGAGACGGTGAACATCCTGTGTTGATCAGGCAAGGTGCAGTATGGGGCTGTTCTTTTCACCCCGAATTGACACCAAATTCCCAGATTCACGCCCTTTTCCTTAGACACGCAGGATTTTGAGCTCTTTGGGGCGTGCCACTCTGTAAGTATTGGCTCCGTAACGACAGTAAGTAAGTAAGTAATCGAAAGGATTTTCCCATGAACGCTTTTCAACGACTTACTCTCACCGGCTCACTAGCTGTTGGTCTCCTGTTCTCTGTTCCCGCAGGTGCTTGCGTGGCCTATTCGCCCGCCGTTGTAGATCTCAGTACGGTGAGCCTCGCGCTCAGTGAAGACGGTGCGGGATGGACCATTTCTTTCGTTACCCCGTCTGACGCTCCCGCGAACGCTTCGTACATAGTGGCGACGGATGAGGACTCCTACTGCACGGCCAATGGAACCGACACTGTGGGTGACACGATCTCGTGCGATGTGCCTCTTCGCGAAGACGCCGCCCAGCCGACAGTGGTGCGCATTGATGTCGTGCCCGAGGTCTACTATCCCGAAAAGTACGGATTTCCCGTAGATACGTCCTCGGCCACCGTGGCGCTGAATGGTGACGAATCGGGCTGGACTATCACATGGAAAACATTGTCTGACATTGCGACGGCTGGGTCCTACGTCGTGACTACGACCGACGGTTCTATTTGCACGGTCGATGCAGATGCCGCAGTTGAAGGTGTTGCTTCGTGTGATGTGGGACTCCTCGACGATCCCTCGGTTGCTCCAGAAATTTCCCAAATTCGCTTCTTCCCATCGTTCCTTGCCTACGTTGGTGGTCCAGCATTATCAGTCGATATCTCTACGGCGACCATCGTGCTTAACGCCGACGGAACGGGTTGGACGGTCACCTGGTCGGAGCTGTCAGCCGATGGTGACCAACTGCCCTACGTAGTCAGCGCAACGACCGGTGAGACCTGTTACGTCGCTGGCACAGGTGTCGAAGGCACTCAGTTGAGCTGCGATCTGCCGCTGCTGGTCGATCCCAGCGAAGTGCCGACGCTGGACTCCATCCGAACGATTGTTTTCATGTATCAAGCTCGTGGTGCGTTGAACGACGGTGCGACGTCGTACGGGGCCACCACGGATATTCCAGTGGGCACGGGTCCAGTGACCACTCTCCAGAGTGGCATACAAACGATGGCAGACGATGCTTTGCCTTCACCCGGTAGCGGTCGTTCTTCGACGTGGGTGTGGATCACCGGATTAGTCGGCCTTCTGGTTGGCAGTGGTGCGTTGCTTCGTCGCAAGATGGTGACACGGGTCTCAAGCGACGCCTGAGCATCCTGAAGTCTCTGTGCTTGTAAAGTGGGCAGGCATTGAGACGCAGGAGGATGTATGTCAGGCCACTCAAAATGGGCCACTACGAAGCACCGTAAAGGTGCCCAGGATCGTGCTCGCGCAAAACTATTTGCAAAGTTGATTCGTCAAGTTGAAGTCGCAGTCCGTGAGGGTGGCGCTGACGCCAACTCCAACGCCGCACTTCGGACGGCCTTCCAAAAAGCTCGTGACGGATCGGTGCCAATCGACACGATTGATCGCGCTGTTAAGCGTGCCTCTGGTGACGTCGATGGCGTACGGTACGAATCAATTACCTACGAGGGATACGGTCCGAATGGAATTGCCATTCTCGCGGAGTCACTCACGGACAACCGCAATCGCACTAGTGCCGAAATACGGGCCGTCTTTTCTAAGAACGGTGGAGCCATTGCCGAACCGGGAGCCGTCGCATGGCAGTTTGACCGTAAGGGCTCCATCGAGGTTCCAGGGTCACTTGATGAAGACACCCTGCTCGAGACTGTTATGGAAGTTGGAGGTGAGAATCTCACAAGTAATGGAGAGAACTTTCTCATCACAACTGAGGCTGCGGAAACAGCCATTGTGCGCGAAGCGCTAGAGGCCGCAGGGGTCAAGGTGCTGAGCTCAGATCTAGTCATGATTCCTCAGAATTTCATTGAAATTAACGATGAGGCGGACGCCAAGAAGATCCTCCGCCTCATGGAAGCTATTGACGACCTCGACGACGTCCAGAACGTCTACGCCAACTTTGATATCCCTGACGCCATCCTGGCTACCTACGAGGGCTGAATTCCTTTACTAGGGCGCCTATTCGGGCTACTATCGAACATATGTTCGTAGTGGGAATCGACCCTGGTCTTACCCGATGTGGCTTCGGCCTTGTCGTGTCTGACCTCACGGCGAGCGAATCCTTTGAAGCTCGAGCTGCTGGCGTTCTCGAAACTGACCCCCATGATCCCGTGGAGACCCGCCTAACCGATCTCCATCGAGACCTTGTCGAGCTCTTTGCCGACCTTAAGCCCGACGTCGTTGTGGTCGAAAAAGTGTTCTTTCAGCGCAACGCGAGAACCGCCATTCCAGTTGCGCAAGCGAGTGGTATCGCTATCGCCCTTGCGGGCATTCGTGGTATCCCAGTGGTTCAATACACCTCGCAGGAAGTGAAGTTGGCAGTCACCGGTTTTGGAAATGCCGATAAGGCCCAAGTGCAGGCCATGGTTGCACAGCGGTGCGGACTCGCAGAAATTCCAAAGCCGCCCGATGCGGCTGATGCCTTGGCCTTGGCCATGTGTCACCTGATGAATCTTCGGACAAGTTCGAGAATGAAAGTGGTTGCTCAGTGATTGGCTGGATTCAAGGTGAAGTTGTCAGTCGTCGTGATGGCGTCGTGACGGTCAATGTCGGCGGTGTGGGCTACGACGTCATCGTGCCACA
Source organism: Actinomycetota bacterium (assembly GCA_009701115.1). The sequence goes on from WLKR01000001.1 coordinate 24,416, forward strand.
ACGACTACTGGCCGACGCTCTCGCGGGGGAGCAGGTCACCTTCTTTATTCACACCAGCGTTCGTGAAGATGCCATCACCCTCTTCGGCTTCGCCGATGAGAATGAACGCTCAATGTTCCGACTACTGCTTTCGACGCCCGGAGTCGGGCCGAGTACGGCGCTTGGA
>WLKR01000010.1 GCA_009701115.1 Actinomycetota bacterium
AGGGCGAGCGGGAGATAGAGCCATGCGATCCAGTGGCGGGAGCGTCGTTCCTGGAGACGTTGACTGCGCCTCTCCAACCGGCTTAGAGGGCGGTCTTCCACTCGAGCAATCTACTCCCCAAACGCTATTTTTCTGGGCTACCTGCGCGGACTACGGATTTCGTAGGAGTAGCGTTCACCCTGTGCGGCTACTAAGTAAAACCAGTTCCACGTTCACCAAGTTACGTTCCAACGAATCGCGGACACTGCACGAGAGTTTCGACGCCAAGCACAACTCCTTGACACTGGCTCGATTCATTTTCGCCTCACTCGTCGTGGTTAGCCATAGTTTTGCCCTGGGCGGCTATCACGCGAACTCTGACCCCTGGGCGACCTGGAGTAAGGGTCAAGCCGATCTCGGCAATATTGCGGTCGAGGCCTTCTTCTTAATTTCCGGACTCCTCGTGGCGAAGAGTTATGACTCGGTGAGAGGCCCGGGCGAATTTCTCTTTCGTCGAGCCCTTCGAATTCTGCCGGCGTTCTGGCTCGCCCTCATCGTCGGGGCGCTGGTCTTTGGGCCGATTGCGTGGTACCACGAGAACCATTCTCTCAGTGGCTACTTTTCCGGGTCGGTCGTGGGTCCCTGGCACTACATCTACTCCAACGTGTTTGTTCAAATCCACCAATGGAATATCAATGGTCTCTTTGCGAGTACTCCCTTTGGCCAAAATGCACCCGTGTCGTCCATCAACGGCTCACTGTGGACGCTGATTTTTGAGGCGAAGTGCTACATCATCCTGGCCATCCTGGGGGGCCTCGGACTGTTGCGGTATCGCAAGTTGGTCGTGGCGATCACACTCTTCTTTTTCGTCATGATGGTGATCCACTTCGTGAATCCCACATTGACAGTCAACATCATCCCCTTCTTCTTTCCCATGGCGGTCAGCTCCTTCCCCTTCTTCTTTTTCGTGGGCGTTCTCTTTCACCTCTACGGTGACGCGATACCGATGAACTACCGCCTCGGGTTGGCCGCGTGGGTGGTGGTGGCCTACACCATGTTCTTCGGCGGCTGGACTGTCTTTGGACGACTGGCCTTTTGCTACGCCTTGCTATGGACCGTGCTCACTTTCTCGGCCCAGTGGTTCGAACGTTTCGGCGATCCGACCTACGGCACGTACGTCTTTGCCTTCCCGATTCAGATGATGCTGGCCGATTTTGGATTTAGTCAACTTGGTCGATGGAACAACAACCTCTACGGGGCGCTCTACATCGCCGTCAGCCTGGTGCTCTCGACCGCCATGGGCTACGCCAGTTGGCACCTACTGGAAAAGCACGCCCTGCGGTTAAAGAAGCGTTGGCCGCAGCGCGCGGGGCAATCCGTAGCGTGACCAACGCCAAGCGTTAGCGTTACCCCGTGCCAATCGAGCCCGGAAAACATCTGATTTTTCACGTCGGTACCCATAAGACCGGTACGACCTCGGTCCAGACCATGATGGGGGCCCATCGGGAGTTCTTTGAGACCCAGGGCGTACTCTTCCCGTACGCCGGTCACGTCCGTAATGGTGGTCACCACAACATTGCGTGGGAACTAAACGGTGACGCCGGCTACGACCCGGCCCAGGGTTCCCTCGCCGACTTGGCCGTTGAACTCAATGCCACGTCTCACAAATCCGTACTGCTGAGTTCGGAAGACTTCGAGTTCTGGTATCTGCGCCCCGATCTCTTGGCGCAGATTAAAAGCGTGGCCGAAGAGGCCGGTTTCTCCGTGGATGTCCTGCTCGTTCTTCGTCCCGTTACCGAGTACGTCGAGAGCCTCTACAAGGAACTACTCAAGCACGGCCTCTCGGTCTCACGTACGTCCTTCGTGAAAACCATCGCCACGACCGGGGCCTACCCCTTTAAAGAACGCATCTACCGATTCGATTACGCCGAAATGGTCTCCGGCTTTCAAGCGAGCTTCGGCCCGGAGCACGTCTACGTCTTGGAGTACGAAGCGGGTGACTCGAATACCCCCTTCTTCGCGGCCTGCGGCAAGCTCTTCGGCGCGCCAGTGCACCACATCGCCGTGTGGGGTCGCCAGAACCCCCGGCGCCCGCCACTGAGGTATCGACTGAAGCACCCGCTGAAGGGCCATCGCCGCGGCACGTTGAGCAAGTCGGAAGCCACTCTTATTCAAAAGCGTTTCACGACGCCCATCAGCGCCCTGGTCCGGGTGCCCGCTTAGGCGCGAACGCTGTAGCGGGGCCCGACGAGTTCGAGTCTCGCGGGGCAGTAGGGGTCGTCAAAGGTGACACCCAGATTCCAGTACTGAATGAATCGGTAGTGATCATCTAGCGCTTCTTTGGTTCCCCGGGAGGCTTTGCCGATGTGGATGAGTTCCACGTAGGGGGTAAAGAGGGTTTCGTAGCCGGCCAGATTCATACGGAGACAGACGTCAACGTCGTTAAAGGTGACGGCCAAGGTTTCGTCCATGCCGTTGACTTCATTCCACTTGCGACGCTCGAAGACCTGACAGGCACCAGTGACGGCCGCCACGTTGCGAATGGAGTTCACAAACTCATCGTCCCAGCCGTAGTTAACGCCCCGTTGGAGGTGCTGGGGGTAGGGAGCAATCGTGATGCCGTCGTGATCGGATGTTCCCTCGGCAGTAACCAGGCGCGGCCCCACGATGCCAACGTCAGGCAGGAGGGCGTAGCCCACGAGGGCGCTGAGCCACTCGGGGTCGGTAATGATGACGTCGTTATTAAGCGTCACGATGACTTCGGCCGCACTGGCGGCCACGCCACGGTTAATGATGCGCGCGTAGTTAAACGACCCCGGACAGCTCGTTACCGCTACGTCGCCACTGTGGAGATACTCGAGCGTCGCTGGTTCGCTCGAGTCATTGTCGAGCACCACGATGCGGTAGTTCTCATACGTCGTGTTGGCGCGAACGGAAGCGATGCACTGTTGGAGTAAGTCCAGGCGGTCGCGGGTCGGAATCAAGATGTCGACGGTTGGCTGCGTCGCGGGCAGCGTGACGCGCCACTGGGCCCGACGCTGCGTGTCGGGAGTGACCGTGGCGGTGATACCTCGACGGACCAAGGCTCCTTCGAGAGCACCGAGTTCGAGGGAGGCTGGTGGTTGCGACCAGGAGAGCACCACGTTGGATCGGGCGAACGTCGCGCCACTCTCCACAAGGCGCAGCAGCAGATCGGGCAAGGCCGCTGCCCCGAGGGTGGGGTCAAGGCCGCCAGCGTTACGCCACACCTCGCGGCGAATGATGACCGAGCGACCGAGTTGGCTGTAGCTCAGCATGGTGTGAATGCCGGGTGCGCTCGGTGTGAGGTTTTCGTACCCGGGCGCTACTTCATCGCAGTAGACGACGTCGGCATTCTGCGGAGCACTGCGGACGAGCTCGCTCAAGCCGATGGGACAGGCATTGGCGTCGTGTTGACCAATGGGGAAGATCCACGTGCCGTCCCCGGCCGTCTCCACTAGTTCGTTAGTCACTTCGATGCTCGCAGCACTGTCGCCGAGGAGGCCAAGGAGAGCCCCGCCTAGCTGTGGTGGCCGCTCTGGTGACCACGACTCGTTCAGACGGTTCGGCCAAGCTGTGGCGAGCGGGGACGTAGATGGTCCGAGAATTCGTCGGGCCCCGCGATAGCGAAGCGATCCGGGTGGGGCTAAACGCAGGGCGAATGCCGGACGCCCCAGGTTGTGCTGGATGTGCGCCTGGTGGGCCGACCAGAACTTCTGCGCTAGCTCAACGGACAACGCATCGGGATCGCCCGCGTTGTGACGTGTGGCCCTAATCACGACGATGACTCCGTGCTCCCCGTGGGCATAACTTGGGAGCATTCCATAGCGGAACTTTAGTAGCGGGCATCAGGCACGTCCCTGACGGCTCTCGCCTACATTAAGTTCTGGCATTAACAAGTGGGATTGACCCAGAGGAGACGGATTATGGCTTGGGACTTTGAAACTGACCCTGAATTTGAAGCACAATTGGTGTGGATGCGCTCCTTTGTCAAGGAAGAGATTTTTCCGCTCGAAACACTCCGTCTGCCCTACGACGACGTCGTCAAGTTCATCAAGCCCCTCCAAGAGCAGGTCAAGGCCCGCGGTCTCTGGGCCGCCCACCTGCCGGCCGAACTCGGCGGCATGGGTTTTGGTCAGGTCCGTCTTGGTCTCATGCACGAAATCCTGGGCCAGTCGCCCTACGCCCCACTGGTCTTTGGTAACAACGCCCCCGACAGCGGTAACGCTGAACTGTTGGCCGCCGGTATGGAGATGACCGGTCGCGAAGATATTCGTGAGCGTTGGATGCAGCCCCTCCTCGACGGCAAGATCCGTTCGGGCTTCTCCATGACCGAGCCCCACACGGCCGGTAGTGACCCCCGCCTCTTGAAGACCCTGGCCGTGCGTGACGGTGACGAGTGGGTCATCAATGGTCGCAAGTGGTACACGACCAACGGATCGGTTGCGAACATTCTCATCGTGATGGCCGTCACCAACCCCGACGTTCACCCCTACCAAGGCTCGTCGATGTTCGTGGTGCCCGTCACCACGCCGGGCGTCAAGATTCTCCGTGACGTTGGTGCCATGGACGACCCGCAAGTCGAGTACGGCCGCTTTGGTAACCACGCCGAAATCCTCTACGAGGACGTGCGTATTCCGGCCGACCACTTGATCGGTCACGAGGGTTCTGGCTTCCAGCTGGCCCAAGCTCGTTTGGGGCCCGGCCGTATCCACCACTGCATGCGCTGGTTGGGTCAGAGTCAGCGGGCCTTCGACATGATGTGCGAGCGGGCCCTCAGTCGCTACACCCACGGTTCACTCCTCAGTGAGAAGCAGACGATTCAAAACTGGATCGCTGATTCGATGGCCGAGATGCACGCCGCTCGTTTGATGACGTTGCACGCCGCGTGGAAGATGGACCAGGTGGGGGCCTCGGCTTCACGCGTGGAGATCGCGATGATCAAGTACTACGGCGCGACCGTGTTGCACAACGTGATCGACCGTGCGCTCCAGACCTACGGTTCGCTGGGTTACTCCTCGGACATGCCGCTAGAGGCCATGTATCGTGCCGCTCGCGCCGCTCGCATTTATGACGGCCCAGACGAAGTGCACCGCCAGACTGTGGCGCGCCACGCCCTGAAGAACTACGCGCCGAGCGAGATTCCGACCGATCACATCCCGACCCGTCAGGCCGCCGCCCGGGACAAGTTTGCTGAAATGTTGGAGCTCTTCGAAATCCAGCAGGCGTAACACACGCCGACGACACGTGGGGTCGGACTAGATCACCGGCACCACGGGTACTTCCGACGTCGTGTCCCTAATTTCCACAAGGAAACAGGTGCATGATTTGACAGCCCTGAGTATGGCCGTACAATGGACGTACGTACCAAAGGAGTACCCATGGCCTCGAATACAAGAAAGCGAGACCACCGCTTGGAGGTCCGGACGACCGCAGAAGAACGGTCGCTGATCAACCAGGCCGTGGAGGTATCGCGTACCGACCTGACGTCATTTGCCCTTACCGCCCTGCTCGAAGCCTCCCATCACGTCCTCGCTGATCGTTTGGAGTTCAGCCTCACACCCGCCCAGGCGGCAGAGTGGGATCGGCTTAATGCGATGCCGGCACGAGAACTACCGGGACTCCTCCGTCTGATGGAGCGCACGAGCCCTTTTAATTCGTAGTCGTGAGCTATCTGCCACCCCGGCCCCTCGAAGAGAGAGACGACGTCGACAACTTTCATTCTCAATCGAATGAACAGACGTCGTGGTTAATTCGCCACGCGAAACAGTCGGCCGCATCGAACTCTACGAAAGTCTTCGTCGTAACACAAGAGAATGAACGCAACGTTGTGGCGTATTACGCCTGGACCATGGCACATCTGCATTTGTCCGATTCTCCCACTCGCCTGACAAAGGGTGCTGGGCGGTATCCGCAGCCAGTTGCGCTGCTGGCGCGACTGGCCGTCGATGATCGACACGTTGGGTACGGACTTGGCGCAGGCCTGCTGGCTGACGTCATCGCGCGCTTCATTCTCATTGGAGGAGAAATTGGGTGTCGAGGGTTGTTGATTCACGCCGAGAGCGAGGAGGCGCGACGGTTCTATATGCATCTTGTGCCGGAGTTGGAAACAAGCCCGACGGATCGACTTCACCTCGTTCTTCTTCTGAAAGATGCACAACAGACTCTGCGCCACCGGGCGTGAGCTGGCCCGGTTTAGTTGAAAATGCAGTTATGCCCGACCACTTCTTGTTAGTGGGCGCATGGGCGAACGAAAGTTGGCGGCCCGCTCGTTAACGGCGAGGTGCTAGTCCCTCGATGGCGTCCTTCATATCGACGCCAAAGGGAATAATGGCCAGCGTCGGAATCTGGACGCCGCCATCCATGTAGGCCTGAATGTGGTCGCGACACTGGTCGTAGCTGCCGTGGATGATGAGCTCGTCAACGACCGAGTCGGGAATGACTTCGTTGGCCTTCTTGCGGTCACCCGCGGCCCAGGCGTCCCACATGGGCTGCAGGGCCTCACCGCGACCGAGCCACTTTTGGAACTCGGCGTAGGCGTTCACCGTGAGGTACGAGGAGATCATTCGTCGCGCGACGAAACGGGCCGTGTCGGCATCTTCGGTCGGGATTACAAAGAGGCGGGCCGCAATGATCTTGCCCTCGCCGACTTCGGCGGCGCACTGGGCTACGTCCTTGGCACCGAGCCAGTTCAGAATCGCGCCATCGGCTTCGCGTCCCGCGAGACGGAGCATGCCGGGACGGAGTGCGCCGAGAAGTATCGGGGGCTTCACGGCCACTGGTCGGGAGAGTTTGAAGCCGTGAACCTCAAAGGTCGGAAAGACTTCATCAATCTTTTCGCCGGCCAGGGCACTGTTAACGAAACGCAAGACGTCACGGACGCGGGCGTAGGGCTGGTCGTAAGTGATGCCGTTCCACTTTTCAACGACCGGCTTACTCGAAGCACCCATGCCCATGGTGAAGCGACCGGGTGCGGCTTCGGCCATGCTCGCAATACTCATGGCCATCAGTCCGGCCCCACGGGTAAAGACGGGGGTCACGGCGACGCCGAGCTGTAAGCGAGGCTCCCAGGCGGCCGCGAGGGCCAGGGGAGTAAAGCCATCGGTGCCGTCGACTTCGGCCGACCAGACGTCGGTATAGCCGAGGTCGGCGATGCGGTGAAACCACTCCTTGTGCTCCGAGAGGGGCACGCCGTCGAGGGGAATTGTCAGTCCGTAGCGAAAAGTCATAGGAGCAGTATTTCAGAGTTACCGGTGCCGCCGAGAGGATTAGGCGAGGTAGTCCTCGCCCCGGCTTTTCGGCGGGGTAATACCGCGGCGGTTCAGGCCCGCTTCGATCTCGTGGTTCAGGAGCTCTAAGACCTGGACCCGGGCGTACCGCTTGGAGTTCGCCAACACCACGTGCCACGGCGTACTCGGGGCGTCGGTTGGGGTCAGCATCTCATTGGCCGCCTCGATGTACTGATCACGCTTCTTGCGATTGTGCCAGTCGGCCTCGGTCAGTTTCCACTGCTTCAGGGGGCTGTCACGACGCTCTTCGAACCGTCGGAGTTGCTCGTCGTCAGAGATGTGCATCCAGAACTTCACGATGATGGTGTCACTCGCGGCGAGGGCCGTTTCGAACTCCGTGATCTCGCGCAGGCTGCGCTGCACCGTGTCGCCATCGATGAGCCCATCGACCCGTTCGACGAGAACTCGTCCGTACCACGAGCGATCAAAGACCGTCATGGCGCCACGAGCGGGCAGGTGGGACTGAAAGCGCCAGAGGAAGTGGTGGGCCAGCTCCTCGGGTGTCGGAGGGCCGATGGGCACGACGTCTATGTGGCGGGGGTCCAGGGCGTTGGCGAGTCGGCGGATGGCCCCACCCTTGCCGGCGGCGTCGAAGCCTTCAAAGACGACGATGATGCCGGGACCGACTTGGCTGTCGGGCAGCACGCCGGCCGTAAAGAGTCGCAGGTGGGCGAGGCGATGCTGGGCCGCGTCAAGTCGCAGCTCGGCGACTTCCTCGCCGAGCGAGGGGTACTCGTCAATCGTGCGTAGATCCATGTGCATGTTGTTCCACCCTTGTCTGGTCGGTGGCTGGTAGGTGATTAGAGCGACCTGAGGAATGCCGCCGCGGTGGCTATGGCCCGCTCGCCGCCCGGCAGTACGGCCGGCAGGCTGAAGAAGCCGTGCATCTGATCGTCATGGTGATCAACACTCACGGCGATGCCCGCGTGGCGTAACCGTTCGGCGTAGTCAAAGCCGTCGTCGCGCAGCGGGTCGTATTCGGCAATCACGACGTGGGCCGGCGCCAGTGAGGCCATCACTTCGTCACTGGCCCGTAGTGGGCTGCAGCGCACATCGGTACGGTCCTGAGTTCCGAGATACTGGTCGGAGAACCAGGACATCGTGGGGGTGTTCAAGAGATAGCCCTCGGCGTAAATCTCCGAAGCCGCCGACTGGCGAGCCGCGTCGACGGCGGGGTAGACGAGCAGTTGGCCCCGGAGTTGCTGGCCGAAATATTGCGCTACGGCAGCGGCCAAGTTGCCTCCGGCGCTGTCACCACCAACGCTGATCCTCGCGGGGTCAATACCGAGTTCTTCGGCGTGCTCCATGGCCCAGGCCACGGCGGCGACGGCGTCGTCGTAGGCGGCGGGGAACTGGTGCTCCGGTGCCATGCGGTAGTCGAGCGAGAGGACCACGGTCTCGGCGTGAGTAGCCAGGCGGTCCGTTTCGGGAAGGGAGAGCTCGGGGCTACCAATCACCCAACCACCACCGTGGAACCAGACGAGCAGGTCGGTGGGCTTGGACGGTGGGGTTAACAAGATGGCCGGGCAGCCGGCCACGTCGAGGTCGCGCCGTTCGTTGGCCAGCACGGTCGGGGGGAGCGCGGCGAACATCGCGTTCCAGGCCTGGCGCAGCGTGATGTGGTCTTGGGGTGCGGGGTGGTCGCCCCGGCCCCCGGCGACGAGATCATTGACAAATTGGGAAGCGGCATCGAGCGTCACTATTACTCCTACTTAGTGTTGAAAATCATGAGTTCACCGGTGTAGACGGCGACCCAGACGCGTCCCGTCTTGCCGTCGTAGGTCACGCCCACGGGGTGGGTACCGGTGGCGACCGCTTGAAGGACTTTCATGTCGCTGGTGCGCAACATCGTCATCGTGTTGGAGTCGTAGTTCACTACAAAGATGGCGGTGCCGTCACCGGAGATAGCCACCGTACGGCAACCCGCACCGGTATGCACTCGTGACATGACCCGGCCGGTCAGGCGATTGATCTTTTCCACGACTCCCGAGGCGTTAAGTGAGACGTAGAGAAAGCGACCATCGGTGGGATCAATCACCACGTGGCGAACGTTGGGGCCCACGTTTATCTGACCCACGACCTTGTGTGTGGTCAGGTTGAGTTGGGCCAAGACGGAGCTGCCCATGATGGCGACGTAGGCCATCTTCGAGTCGGGGCTAATTGCGATGCCGCGGGGGTAGGCGCCCACTGGCACGCGAGCCACGACGCGGTTAAGAGTCAGGTCGACAATGTCGGCGTCCCACGAGCACCAGTTCGTAATCACCAAGGTCTTGCCGTCGGGCGAGACTGCGAGGTACTTGGGCACCATTCCGGCCTCGACCACGGCGTCAATCTTGTAGGTCTTGAGATCGATGCGATAGGCGTAACTGTTGGAAACACCGGCGCCTCGAGCCGAACCGGGGGAACAGTTGTCGTCGCCTTCCGGTCCGAAGCCGGCTCCGTACATTGAGTAGTTCGAAACCCACATGTGCTTGCCGTCTGGTGTAACGGCCGCCTCGACGGGAGCGCCGCGTGAGTAACCCGGGTGGCCCGGACGACCAAAGTCCGAGAGACGCACGGAGTCGGGGATGGTCTTAACGAGGGCGCCCTGGGAGTTGTAGACCGTCATGGTGTGGCGGTACATCATGTTCTGCGCCATCACGAGACCAGTGTTGGTCGCGACGACGCTCTTGGGAGAGATCGGCCCGCCGATGGTCTTCCACAGTGTGAGGCGACGCGACGCGGCCGGCGTGCCACCGGGCGTGGTCTGGTGCAGGGGCACGGTGGTAGTTGGTGCGGTGGTCGGGGGAAAGATGGTGGTGATGGTGGTGGCGGAGGCGAAGGAGAAGCCCCGTCCGCCAGTTGCTACCACGACCAAAATTGCCGTGATGACGAGGCCGGCACCCAAGACCGTGGAGCGCGCGAGGCGCAACTCGGGAACAGCGGTAGTACCGAGACGAGCGTTGCGTTTCTTACGTTTTCTAGAGGCCACGCATTCAGCGTACTCACCGACCCTTAGGGACGATAGATAAATCGAGGGGGACGTTTTTCACCGAATGCGGCGAGTCCCTCGTCCAGGTCGGGCGACGTGAGGGAGTCCTGCTCCATGGCTCGACCCAAATCTGCGATATCGACGGCGTCGATCATGGCGTTGAGCAACTGCTTGGTGGCACTCTGCGTAAATGGGGAGCGCTGGAGCAAGGCCGAAACCATCTCGTTGACGCTCTGATCGAGGTCGTCGGTGACGTGCTGAATCAGACCGGTCGCGGCGGCCCGGGTGGCGGAGATCATCTCCCCGGCGAGCAGGAGTTCGGTGGCCAGTCCCATCCCGGCGATGGCTACGAGTCGTTGCAGGGCGACGACGGGATAGCTAATACCCAAGCGGGCCGGCGTGACGCCAAACGTCGAGCCACTGTCGGCGATACGGATGTCGCAGGCCAAGGCAATCTGGACGCCACCACCGACACAGAACCCCTCAATGACGGCAATCGTGGGCATCCGCAACGTGCTGATGGCCCGTTCAGCGGCGAGGTTGGTCGCGCGGTAAGAGGAACCGTCGTGGTCGGCGGCCAGGGTGCGACCGAGACTGGCAATGTCGGCGCCGGCCGAGAAGTGTCGACCGCGTCCACGAATAATCACAACCCGCACATCTGGATTCTGATTGGCCGCGTCGGCCGCTTCGCACAGTGCTTCCCACATGGCGAGATTGACGGCGTTGCGCGCCTCGGGCCGATCGAGCCACCAGGTGGCCACAGTCCCCTCTTCGTTGTACTCCACTGTTACGTTCATCGTCCTTCGACCTCCACGCGAGCCTGCCGCACGGCTTCGAGCCATTGCCGCCCGTACTGATCGTCGGGTTCGAGATAGTTACCCTCGGCCCATTCGTTCCAACTCTTCACCACCACGAGGCGGTTCTGCGCTCGCGGCTCCCGAGCGATTTCGCGCTGCAGGGCGTCGGTGACGTGACGCTGAAAGGCCGCGGGCGACGTCTTGAGCGCCACGGCGCCGCGACGTGTGGAGCGTGGTGTGTTGTCCCAGTTGGGCTGGACGCTCGGATGCAAGACGCCGTCGAGGGGCTGACGGGGCTGTGGTGGCAGCGAGGTGTAGTTGTAACGAGTGGGACCGAATCGCTCACTCCGAACGGCCAGTCGATCACGGACTTTTGAGACGAGAGTGCGCTCGAAGGGGAACTCGACGTAGAGGCCCGCGTCAAAACCATCGGCGTGGTGCGTCGTGTACTGCACGCCCCAGGGACGACCCTCGACCCAGGCCACGAGGTAGAGGCCGGGGAGGCCGGCCTCGCGGGCCATCTGCTGCCAGGTGTCGACGAAGGCCCGGGGGTTGGGGAGTTCCATGGGTCGAAAGATCAAGATGACGGGCTTGCCGTCGATTGTTACGTAGCGCTCATCTCGCAGGGCCGGCAGCAGGCTCTCGAAGTGAGCCCGATCATCTTCGGGGCCGGGGTAGGTCTGTTCAATCAGGACGCGGTTCGGGGCGCCGTGCCAAATGCCGGTCCAGGACTGATTGGCCCAACCGACAAAGAAGGGGAAGTCGGGAGCACGTTGCGCGAGCACTTCATCGAGGGGTCGCTCCAAAATGCGCTTGCCGCCGAACCAGTAGTGCCAGTAGCAAAACGAGGTGATGCCGTGTTGACGAGCCAGATCCGCTTGCGCCTCACGAACGGCTGGCTCGAGCAGGTTGTAGTAACCCAGCTCTCCAGGTATCACGGGTTGGTGGTGACCGTGAAAGAGGGGTCGGGCCTTACGGACGTTGGTCCACTCGGTAAAGCCTTCGCCCCACCATTCGTCGTTCTCGGGAATCTGGTGGAACTGGGGCAGATAGAGGGCGGCGATTTCCATGGCTTGTCGTTACCGCCCCCGCAGTGAGTTGGTTATTTCCAACAGCGTTTGCCGGCGTGTCGGTGAGTAGACGGCACCAAAGGGTGAGCGATCGAGGATGACGCGTGCTTCACTAATCCACTCGGGAGTCACGGTTTCGCCGATCTGATTGCCAAAGTCTGTCGCCGAACGCCGGGTGGTGTCGAGGGCCGCCACGTCGAGGACACTCCAGGTGGCAGAGAAGGTGAGGAGATAGTCGCGTATGGCGGTGAGTTGCTCAACCGGTGCCGCTCGGAGTTCTTCGTAACTCACCCACAGAGCCCGACTGAGTCGTACGTCGCGCAAGGCCCGTTCGTGGTAGTCACACCAGCGCGATACTTCGGCGACGAAGGCGTCGTGGGCCGAGTGTGCGGGATCAAACCAGCCGAGACGAATGATTGAGGTGGCGACATCGATCGGGTTGCGAACCAGAATGACGATGGGCACCCGTTCGAGCTGTTCGGCCACATTGCCGGCGACGCCGAGTCCCCGCACATCCTTGGTGACGAGCCGCTTGGGCTTGTGCGAGTGATTGAACTGATCGCTCCACCAGTGGGTGGTGTGGCCCTCCAGGGCCTTAACGATTGCCGACGTGTGGGGGATTGAGATCAGCGGTGGCGCAATCTTCGCCGCCTGGTCACCCTCGAAGCAGTGGTCGGGAATATTGGCCGGTTCGTAGATGAAACGCGTGCGCTGCGGTGAGGCCAGCATCTCGGCCAGCCACGTAGAGCCACTGCGCTGCCACGAGCTAATCCAGACGGCCTTAGATGTGTCGTGTCCACCGATGACCACGGAGCGGAAGCGTTGACGGAGACGGCGGCGCCGGTACGCGGCGTGGTCGACCAGTCGCTTCACCGGGGAACTCATCTCTTCATTGTGGCAGGTCTAGGACCCACGGGATGGTGCGTTACTGGCGACCCATAATCGAACGAGCCTCAGATTCGACCACTTCGGCCTCTTGGTCACGACGGGGCGTCACTAGTTGGACTTCAACGCGGTCGAGCACGCCATCAAAGGTGAATGGCGCTTCGTAGAGGGGGCTGAGCGACGATCCGTGGTTGGTACCGAGCGAGGTGCCGACGCTAGAAATCACGCGCATCACGAAGGGAATCTCGCAGCTGCCAGCCTCTTGATCGTCGATGAAGAAGGTGGCCGTTCCGCCACGACCGGTGCGCCGGAACTGCAAGGTCACCTTGGACTCGCCCAGAGGGACGGCCAGGGTGCTCTTCAGAACCGAGTGATCATCGAAGGCGTTGTAGTCCAAGTAGGCGTGGTCGTCCTTGACGAAGATGCTGATACCGGAGTTCTCACTACCGGTCGCCAGAATCACACCCTGCTGACCCGCGGCGCGAGTCATGTGGGCATCGAGGTCCCAGCTCCGTCCCGCGATGGCGATACCGGCCTGTGATGGAATCGGTGACATCGGTGGGTAGTAGACGTACTTTCGTGACGTTGGGTGCGGCGTGCGGTCAACGAAGCGGGCTCCGAAGAGCTCAATTCCGCGGTCGTCTAGCGGCAGCACGTTGTGCTCCTCGGCCTCGGCCCACCACAGTTCGATCATGGCGGTCAAACGCTCGGGCTCGGCGGCGGCGAGGTCGTTGCACTCGGAACGATCTACCTCGACGTTGTAGAGCTCCCACGTGTCGTCGTCGAAGCTGGTGCCGGGCTCGTGACGGGTCACGGCCTTCCACCCTTCGGCGTAGATGGCGCGGTGACCGGTCATCTCGAAGTACTGGACCTTCTTGTGCGAGGGCTCGTCGGGATTGGCGAAGGCGTACTGCAACGACGTACCCGAGACGGGCATCTGTTCGTAGCCACGGTACGTTTCGGGAACCTCAATACCCAACACGTCGTAGATCGTCGGAGCGATGTCGGTGACGTGGTGGAACTGGTGACGAAGTTCGCCCTGGTGCTTGTCCTCAATGCCCTTGGGGTAACGCACGATGAGCGGTACGTGCACGCCGCCCTCGTGGGTGTTCTGCTTGTACCACTTAAAGGGCGTGTTGCCGGCCTGCGCCCAACCCCACGGGTAGTTGGTGTGACTGTGGGGCCCACCGATGTCGTCGATGCGCTCGATCGCTTCGTCGGGCGTTTCCAAGATCATGTTGAAGAACTTCATCTCGTGCATAACGCCAAAGGGGCCACCCTCTTGGCTGGCGCCGTTGTCAGACATCAAGAAGATCAGCGTGTTGTCGAGTTGACCGAGTCGTTCCAGTTCGTCCATGAAGCGGCCGAGCTGTTCGTCGGTGTGCTCCAAGAATCCGGCGTAGGCCTCTTGCAGGCGAGCGGCCAGGCGACGCTGGTTCTCGGGCAGCGAGTCCCACGCTTCGACACCGGGGTTACGTGGCGCCAGCTGGGTGCCTTCGGGGATGAGGCCCATTTCGAGTTGACGAGCAAAGACGCGCTCACGTGCGGCGTCCCACCCATCATCGAACTGACCCTTGTACTTTTCGATGTACGAGGCCGGTGCCTGGTGAGGGGCGTGCATGGCGCCGAGGGCAAAGTACGTAAAGAAAGGTCGGTCGGGACGAATCGACTTGCTATCACGGATAAAGAGGAGGGCCTTGTCGACGAGGTCCTCGGTGAGGTGGTAGCCCTCTTCGGGAGTCTTGGGGGGATCGACACGGTGGTTGTCGTAGGTGAGGTCGGGGGAGAACTGGTCAGTCTCACCGTCTAAGAATCCGTAGAAGCGGTCGAAGCCGCGCTGCAACGGCCACTGGTCGTAGGGACCGGCTGCTGACGCCCACTCCATGGGACAGAGGTGCCACTTGCCAATGGCGAAGGTGGCATAACCCTTGTCGCGGAGTACTTCACCGATGGTGCCGGCGTGGTTCGAAACGTGGCCGCGCATGTGGGGAAAGCCCGTGTTGAAGTTCGAGATCGAACGCATGCCGACTTCATGGTGATTGCGTCCGGTGAGGAGTGCTGCGCGCGTAGGTGAGCAGAGTGGCGTCACGTGGAAGTTAGAGAAGCGCAGTCCCTTGTCGGCCAAGCGATTGATGTTCGGCGTCGAGATGTCGCCACCGAAGCAGTTGAAGTGACCAAAGCCGAGGTCGTCGACCAAGATGACGACCACGTTGGGGGCGTCTTCGCCGGGGTGTGGCTTGGCGGGCCACCACGGGGTGGACTCGGCCACGGTCTTGCCGATGACACCTTCAAATGGTTCAATGCGCTTCATGCGGTTCCTTTCGGTGAGGGGTTGAGAAGAAGGGTGAGCAGGTGGTGCAACGTTTCGCGGGTCTCGCGCAAACTTAGGTGCTGGAGGTGAATCATCGAGTCGAGGCCTTCGAGTTGAGTCAGGGACTCCATCGTGGCCACCACCTGACGCCGACGAGCGGCCGACAACGTGGCGAGTTCGGGGGCGAACTGCCGCTCGGCCTGTTCGCGCAGGAGGGTGCGGGCCAGACCGAGGCGAGCGCGGACGTTCTCGTGGGTGAGCGAAAAGGCCCGACTGGCCCGGTTGCTCGCGGCGACTGCTTCGTAGAGTCGGAGGCGGTGTTCGAGAAAGTGGTCGAGACGAGAGGCAAAGGACTCG
>WLKR01000100.1 GCA_009701115.1 Actinomycetota bacterium
CGCGAGATTCGAGGACTCGGACGTTGCGAGCTTCGAGACCCTTGGGGCCCTTGGCTACGTCCACTGTCACCTTCTGGCCCTTGCGGAGTCCACGAAGGTTGCGGTCCATGATCTGTGACGAGTGAATGAAGAGCTCCTGGCCTTCGCGGTCAATGGCGAAGCCGTAACCCTTCGCTTCGTTGAAGAAGCTCACGGTTGCCGTTGGTCCACCATCGCGACCAACGGAACCACCCTCGGGGCGGTCCCCACGAGGAGCACGGTCAGCAAACTCACGACGGGGCGCACGGTCATCACGGAATGAAGGACGGTCACCACGGGGCGCACGGTCGTCACGGAATGAAGGACGATCCCCACGAGGGGCACGGTCATCACGGAAGGCCGGACGATCCCCACGGGGTGCACGGTCGCTGCGTGGAGCGAACTCACTACGGGCGGGACGGTCTTCACGCGGACCAAAGTCGCTGCGGGCGGGACGGTCGTCACGGAATGAAGGACGATCCCCACGAGGGGCACGGTCGCGGTCACCGAAGTCACGGCGCGGGGCGCGAGGACCACGGTCGGCGCGGTCACGGCTCTGTGGACGACGGTCGCCGCGGTCGCGGTCTTCACGACGTGCGGGACGGTCAGCTTCGCGAACAACTTCGGCGTCGATGATGGCGCGAATGTCAGCCAAGGTCATTGGGATCTCTTCGCGCTGGGCCTTACCTACGAGGGGGCGCATCTTTTCCGTCGGGGGAGTCAGACGCTGTGCTTCGGCGTCGGCACGCTTTACAACCTTGGGCTCAAAACCCAGGTCGCGCATCATCCGCTTGGTCTTACCGATCATGTCGGGAAGAACAATCGAAACAACGAGGCCCGTCTCACCGGCACGACCAGTACGGCCGGAACGGTGGATGTAGTCATCGTTGGCCTGTGGCAGGTCGTAGTGGATAACACAGGGCAGGGCGTCGATGTGAATACCACGCGCGGCCACATCGGTAGCGACGAGAACATCGGCGCGACCAGAGATAACGGCGGCGAGGGCCTTTTCACGCTGGGCCTGGGTGCGGTCACCGTGAATAGCAACGGCTTCGATACCGCGCTGCTCGAGCTGGTGAGCCAAACGGTCGGCACCGTGCTTGGTCTTGCAAAAGACGATGGAACGGCCGTGCTCGGCAACAAGTGAAGCCACAGTCTCGACGCGGTCGTCCTTACCCGTTACCCAGAAGTGGTGGTCCACTTCGGAGGGAGCGGCGTCGCCAACGACATCGTGGACGGCGGGGTTGTGGGTGAACTCTTCAACGAGGGAGCGAACTTCTGAACCCAGGGTGGCCGAGAACAACATGACGTGACGGTTCGGAGCGGTCTTACGCATGATGCGACGAACAGCGGGGGCAAAACCCATGTCGGCCATGCGGTCGGCCTCGTCAACGATCACGGTGGTGACGGAGTTGAGGTCCAGGTCGTCCTGCTCGAGGAGGTCCTCAAGGCGTCCGGGGCACGCGACGATGATGTCGGTACCCATCTGGAGTGAACGGCGAGCCAACTTGTAGGAGGTGCCTCCGTAGATGGTGATGATGCGGCGACCACGGTCGGTGGTCAGCTGGGCCAGTTCCTTTTGGACCTGAGCGGCCAATTCACGGGTTGGTACGAGGACCAGTCCGCGGGGCTGGTACGGCTCGGCACGAGGGGTACGGGCGAGCAAGGCGAGGCCGAAGGCCAACGTCTTACCGGAACCGGTAGGGGCGCGTCCCACAATGTCTCGACCAGCGAGGGCATCGGGTAACGACGACTCTTGGATTGGGAATGGTGACTCAATTCCCTGATCTGAAAGTTTCTTGACAAGTTGGGCGGGTAGGCCCAGTTCAGCAAAGGATAACGACATGACTAATAATCTCCCGACAACGTTGGAAATAATGAGTCCAACTCGAGAGAAATGCACCGAATCGGTCTCCACCGCACTTTGCGGCGATTACAACACTTCGGTCAGTTTAGGACACCGAGGAATCTTTGGCAAGGGGTAGTTTTAAGAAATTTTTGGTGCGGGCGAGAGGACTTGAACCTCCACTCCCTTTCGAGAACTGGGACCTAAACCCAGCGCGTCTGCCATTTCGCCACGCCCGCAAGTCGTATCAGCCTAGAGCGAAAGCCTAGAAAGTCCGAACAAGCCGGTAGATTGGCAGATATGAAAGAACTTCAAATGTCGGACGGCCTGGCCGTAAACGATCTCAATCAGCGACTTCTGAAGGAGCGGATTGTCTTCTTGGGCTCCCAGGTCGACCAAGCTTCCGCCAATCGAATTTGTGCCGAACTCCTCCTTCTCGAAGCCGATGACCCTAAAAAGGACATCAGTCTCTACATCAACTCACCCGGTGGTTCGGTGACTGACGGGCTGGCAATCTACGACACCATGCAGTACGTGAGCTGCGATATTCGCACCATCTGCATCGGGATGGCCGCCTCCATGGGCCAGTTTCTGCTCTCGGCCGGCGCCCCCGGCAAGCGTTTCGCCCTGCCACACAGTCGGATCTTGATGCACCAACCCAGCGCTGGCGGCATGCAGGGCCAGGCCTCGGACATTGCTATTCAGGCCGAGCAGATCGTTTATCTGAAGAAGATGCTCGCCGAGCGCATTGCTTTCCACACCGGTCAGACCCTCGAAAAGATTGAGGCCGACTCGGACCGTGACCGTTGGTTCACCGCGCAAGAGTCTCTCGAATATGGATTCATCGATGCCGTAATCGAGCGTTCTTCGGCCGCCGGAGGAAATTGAGCTCTGAGCTCAATCCGCTAGCGCGTCGACCCGTCGAGCAGCGCCCGGTTCGCGTCGTTAGTGCCCACCTCTCTATGCGCCAGCGATTGCGCGCGATTTGGGATTCCCGTGAACTGCTGACGTATCTCGTCACGGCCGACATCAAGATCAAGTACAAGGGCACTGCACTTGGCGTCATGTGGTCAATGGTGGCCCCCGCGCTCAGTATTGGCGTCTACTTCCTGATCTTTCAGGTCATTTTGAAGAACGGCGTACCGGATTATGTCGTGATGCTCTGGGCCGGAATGCTCGTCTGGACCTTCTTTTCGGCGGTCGTGGTCAACGGCACTGGCATCGTGGTGCAGCGATCTGGAATCGTTAAAAAAGTCGCCTTTCCTCGAGAGATTCTGGCGCTGTCCACGGTTGGCACAGCCCTCGTCTACTTCGTTCTGCAGTTCATCGTCCTTGGCGTACTGATGGGCGTGATGGGTCACGCACCGGCCTGGGGTGATTTCTGGCTCCTGCCACTCGCCTTTCTGGGTCTCTTGCTCTTGGCTTCGGCGCTCGGCATTGTGCTCTCTGCGGTCAACGTCTACTTCCGCGACATGCAACATCTGGTGGAAGTCGGCATCTTCTTATGGTTCTGGTTAACGCCAGTCGTCTACTCCTTCCAGCAGACCGTGGCGCCAATGCTCGGCGCTAAGGGCTTGACGTGGATCTACTTCTTGAATCCCATTACGCCCGTCGTCTTGACCTTCCAGCGCGTCCTCTACGGACAGACCATGGTTACCGCCACGACGCCCGGCCACGCGATGATCAACGTCTTGCCTAACTGGTCAGCGCTGCACTACGCCGTACTAGACGGCGCGTTGATTGCTGCGAGCGGTGTTGCGCTAATCGTCGCGATTCGTATCTTTGGCCGCCTCCAGGGCAACTTCGCCGAGGAGCTCTAAATGGCCTTCGTCGTTGAAGTTCAAAACGTGGATAAGCACTTTCGTCTCCACAAGGAGCGGCACAAGTCACTGAAGGACCGCGTCCTGCACCCCGGACAGGGCAGCTTCACGGATCTGCACGTCCTGCAAGACGTCTCCTTCAACATCGGTTCCGGCGAGACCGTTGGTGTTCTGGGCCGTAACGGTTCGGGTAAGTCCACGCTGCTCAAATGCATCTGTGGCGTACTGCAGCCCACTTCCGGACAGATTCTCGTGCGAGGTGAACTGGCCGGACTACTCGAACTCGGCGCTGGCTTTCAGCCCGAACTATCCGGTCGCGACAACATCTACCTCTCCGCCTCGATGCTCGGTCTCTCAAGACGCAAGGTCGACGGCTTGATTGACGAGATCGTGGAGTTCTCCGAACTCGAGAAGTTCATCGACTCGCCCGTCAAGTTCTTCTCCTCGGGTATGTACGTCCGACTCGGCTTTGCCGTAGCCGTGACGGCGAATCCCGACGTGCTCGTCGTGGACGAAGTGCTCGCCGTGGGTGACGAGCGTTTCCAGGCCAAGTGCATGGACCGTATTCGTCAGTTTCAGGCCGATGGTCGCACTATTTTGCTGGTCTCGCACAATGCCGACCAAGTGCGCGCTCTCTGTGACCGGGCCGTGGTTTTGGAAAAGGGACGACTCGTGGCGGACGCGCCGGCCGGCGAAGCCGTTCGTGTCTTTCGCGAGCACCTACTCGGCGGGGCCACCGTGTCGAGTGAGACCACTCAGGTTGATGGCGGCGTCGTCATTGAATCAATGCGCGGCAGCAACGGCAGCTTCATGGCCCAAACCGGCCAGCGTTTCGAGTTTGAGGTCACCATCAATTCCCAGATGCCCGTCGAAGGCGCGTTCGTGATGGAGCTCTACAGCCAGGCCGGCAAGTTGGTGGTCCGCACCGACCCCACGCAGACTCCCGTTTCTCTCAGCCCCGGCACGCAGACATTGTCGGTAGCGATTGAGGATCTTCCCCTGATGGACGGTTCCTACCAAGTAAACCTTGGCATCGTGAGCTCAGAGGGCAACACCGTATTTGCGTGGCGCGAACAAATTGCGGCCCTGGAAGTCTCCTACGCCGGTCGCGGCGCGGGCCTAGTGGCCTTGCGCCTCAACGTTCACTAACCCAGACGGGGAAATGCGCGCAGCGCCCCGAGGGTGCCTAGCTGACCGCAGTCCACGGGATGATCAGCCGCCGACAGCATGCGGCGATCGCCTCGTGAGTTGCCGTAGGCGTAGAGCTCGGGCTTGTTGTCACCCACGCTGAGGTGGTCGACCCACTCGGTGAGCCGACGTAGTTTTTCTTCCCCGCGACAGTTGTTGCCGAGGTAGCCGCCGGTCAGTCGACCCAAGGGGTCCACGGCCAGCCGGGTGCCCAAGAAGCCGTGGGCGCCGAGGAGCTCAGCAATAACGCCCACGTAGAGCTCGGGGGAGGCCGAGACGAGCACGACCCGGTGGCCGAGAGCCAGGTGCTCGTCCAGGCGGGCCCGCACGGCGGGGCGAAGTTCTTTGGCGACGTGGTGGTGAGCGAACTCCCTTGAGGCCTCGGTGACTTCTTCCAGGGTGCGCCCCTGGAGGGTGCGGCGAAAGAGGGACTCCTTGGCCGTATCGGCCGCGGTGCCACTCATGAGCGC
>WLKR01000101.1 GCA_009701115.1 Actinomycetota bacterium
CGACACCCGAATCCTCAATGTAGCGAATCTTGGCGAGATCCTCTAGGTCAATTACGGGTGCTGACAGGACGATCTGCCGTACGTGATCGGGAGTTGCACTCAAGAGGTTGCTGTGTCCACCGATTCCTACTCGCAGGGACGTGACTAGCTCCTCTCGAATAGCATCGAGAGGAGGATTGGTTACTTGCGCGAATTGCTGAATAAAGAAATCAAAGACTGGCTTTGATTTCGTGGAAAGCACGGCTATTGGTGAGTCAGATCCCATTGATCCAATCGGTTCTTCACCGTTACGAGCCATCGGCGTCAAGATGAGACGAATTTCCTCTTCGGTGTAGCCAAATAGGTGCTGCAGCCGGACGAGCGATTCGTGTTCTGGGAGCAGCATGGGCTGTTTAGCCAAGGTATCTAGGTCAATCTGGTTCTTTTCGAGCCACTCGGAATAGGGGTGAGCCCCTGCGAGTTCCGCCTTAATATCAGCGTCATCGACAATTACACCTTGTTCGATGTCCACGAGGAACATGCGACCAGGCTGAAGCCGGCCTTTGGCAATGACATTGGCAGGCTCTACGTCCAGGACGCCTACTTCGGATGAGAAAATAACGCGCCGGTCTCCGGTCACCCAGTAACGAGCGGGGCGCAGTCCATTGCGGTCTAAGACGGCGCCTACTCGGGTCCCATCGCAGAAACTGACGCTCGCTGGCCCGTCCCAAGGTTCCATTAACGCCGCGTTGAAGCGGTAGAAATCGCGTTTTTGTGGATCCATTGTCGTGGCACGTTCCCACGCTTCAGGGATCATCATGAGGATCGAGTGTGGGAGTGATCGTCCGTTCATGAACAGCAATTCGGCGGCTTCATCAAAGCTCGCCGAGTCGCTCATGTAGGGAGTAATGACAGGAGCCAAATCAGATGGCTCAGACCACTTCTCGGTCACGAACTTTGATTCTCGAGCGGCCATCCATGAGCGGTTGGAGCGGACCGTGTTGATTTCACCATTGTGGGCGATGAAACGGAACGGCTGCGCAAGCTCCCAGCGAGGGAAAGTATTGGTCGAAAAACGCGAGTGCACTAGGGCGATTGCCGTCTCGAGGCGCGTATCGCGTAGGTCGTGGAAATAGCGTCGAAGCTGAGTCGACGTCAGCATTCCCTTGTAAATGATGGTTCGAGTCGAAAATGACGACGCGTAGGCGGACGACTTTCGAGCAGCGCGTTTGCGAGCGATATAAAGGCGGTACTCCAGCTCCTCATGGGTCCAGCTGGAGTCACCAGTGACGAATTGCATCGCGTGGATCGGCTCGCTTCCCTTGGAGGCCGCGCCGAGAATCGAGGAATCAACGGGAACCTCCCGCCACCCAAGAGTCGAAAGACCGGTGTCGGTGCATGCCTTCTCAATAATGGAACGTGCCTCACCGTCCTCCGTTGAGGGCAGCATCCATTGGCCGACACCGTAGAGTCCCCGCTCGGGAAGGGAAATGCCCAAATCAGCGGTCACGGCGAGCAAAAAGGAGTGGGGCAGTTGAAGCAGGATGCCAGCTCCATCACCACTGTCTGGATCAGAGCCCGTGGCTCCTCGGTGCTCGAGGTTCTCCAGGATGGTTAATGCGTCAGAAACAGTACTGGCCTTAGGAATGGCATCTAGATTCGCGACCATACCAACGCCGCATGCGTCGTGTTCGCCTTGGGGGTCATAGATCTGATTCATAGCGTCTTCCTTCGAAATGGGACGACGCTGGCCCACGAACATTGTACAGATGAACCGATATGTTTTGCAACGCCTACATTGCATGCATGCCGAAATCACCGAAAACCCATGTGGTCATTGGTGGTGGAATTGTGGGTCTCGTATCTGCGCTTGCCGCTACGGAGCGAGGCCCAGTTGCAATTTTTGACCCCCAGATTGGTTCGGGGGCAACCTTTGCCGCCGCCGGAATGCTTTCGCCGGGAGCGGAGTTGCTGGCCGGAGAGCAACACGCACTCGGAGATGCCATGCTGGCCCTCCGAGGCTGGCCGGACTTTCTACAGTTGCTTGATGGAGCAGAGGATGTCTATTTTCCTGAAGCTGGATCGCTGTTAACCGGCTACTCCCGCGGTGACAACGAGGAGATCAAGAGACTGACAGCGCTGGCTTCCACCGTGGCCCTGAATTGCGAGTCGGTAACACGATTGTTTGACTCAAGTCGTTTCGAGGAGATTTCACCTCGTTTCGATAAGGGAGTGTTCTTCAGTGACGATGCGTTTGTAAACGTTGAGGCTCTGGTTGATGCTCTGGTCGCCAATCTCAAAGCCAGAGGCACCATATTTATCGAAGAACCCGTCATTCGAATTGACGAGGGCTCGGCGGCCGTAGTCCATACCGCTCTGGATTCCTATGCGTATGACTCAGGACTCGTCTGCGCTGGGGCGTTAACCGGGCTCGTAGGTGGTGACGCTTCATCGACGTTGCGTTCTGTCCGAGGTGTCACCCTCCGATTGCTTCGGAGAGAACCGGTTGCTCCGCGCATGGTTCGAGCATTGATTGATGGGCGTGCGATATATATCGTTGATCGTCCAAATGGTGAGGTGATCATTGGGGCCAGCGCCGATGAGAGTTCTGAACGTTATGTCGATGCACTCGCAGTGGCCGAGCTGTTGCGGTTGGCCCTTTTGCTTAGTCCGTCACTTGATACGGCAGAGTTTCTCGAGGCACGTTCTGGCTTAAGACCAGTTGGTCCCACTGGACAACCTTTTCTGAAACGACTAAATCCTTCCTGGGGTTGGCACAGCGGCTACTACCGACATGGCGTTCTCATGGCTCCACTCGCCTATCGTCGTGCTGTGGAGTTTTGGAATGATTGAGATTGCCTTGAACGGAGCCTGGGTGAGTTCTTCTGCTATGAACGTTGCCGAATTCGTGCGGGAACGCTCCCTCCCACAAGCGGGGGTGGCCGTGGCGGTAAACGGTTCGGTGATCCCTAAATCGGAATGGGTGTCTACGGCGCTGCGTTCAAGTGATCGCATTGAGATTGTGACTGCGGCGGCCGGTGGATAAGGCGTAGTACAGTATTTGCTTCACGGGCTATGGCGCAGCTTGGTTAGCGCGCTTGACTGGGGGTCAAGAGGTCGTGGGTTCAAATCCCGCTAGCCCGACCAAGAGCAAGAATCGGACGCAATGTCCGGTTCTTGTGGTATCTGAGAGGAGTTCAGATGACACGATTTCTCTCCCGTCTGCTCGCTACTCAATGGCACGCCCTCAGGCTCTACCGGTTGTCTACGAGGTTCGACGCCCATGGTCATAATCGGACTGCCGGAATCCTGCTCCTTATGGGAAAATTCATTTCTGGCATCGAGATTGTGCACGGCGCTTCAATTGGACGAGGCACGGTCTTTATTCACGGTAACGGCATAGTCATCGGTCCGGGCGTTGTCATTGGAAGCAATTGCCGCATTTTCCACAATGTGACGCTCGGTTCCCGAGATGGAGTTAGCTACCCCAGTGTCGGTGACGACGTCACTCTCTATCCCGGCGCGGTTGTCCTTGGAGCAGTCAATCTTGGAGACCACTGCGTCGTGGGCGCGAATGCCGTAGTCCTGCAGGATGTTGGGCCTAGCCAGATATTTGCTGGTAATCCTGCGAGATTGATTGGCACCGTACCGAGCTAAGGCAGTACGACCTCAAAGCCAAATTCGAAGATATCTAGATTCGATTGAAGCATTGTCAACTTTTCCACGTTGCCGTCAACGTGAAACAGCGCATCGGCCATGATCTCTTCGAGAGTGTTGGAGCCGCCAGCAAATCGGGCGAAAGCGCTCTGTTCGCTCGTAATCTCAACGTCGACTTGTTCACCCTCAACAGCATGACGCGTCGAAAGCACGCCTCCACGAATTTCTATGCGCTCGGTCGGCTCATCTCTATCAGTGAGCGTCACGTTCATCGATAGCCAGAAGTCCTTGGTGGCCGGTCCGTTGAGGCGAACACCTAAGACGTCGGTCATCATGTCCATCGTCATCGCTCGCATAAATGAGGGGCCCGTGGCATTTCCACGCACACCCTTGAGTGCGCTGCCACCGTTACGGAGTTCTTGAGCGCCGGTTAAGTAGAAGTCACGCCATGGACCGGACTCGCTCTGAAAACCGAGCTGCTCAAGTGCGTCGGCCTGCAAGTAGCGAGCATCCAGATTGTCCGGCTCCGCGAAAACGAGATGATTCACCACTTCGCATACCCAACGGTAGTCACCTTGTTCAAAACTCTGTCGCGCTTGACTGAGTAGAGCATCTGCACCACCCATGTACGCAACGTACCGTTTTCCAGCCTCGACTGGAGTGTGGGGATTCAGGTGAGCGGGATTGGCATCAAACCAACCCAAATACCGTTGATAGACGGCTTTGGCATTGTGCCGCACCGTGCCGTAGTAATCGCGATTATAAAACTGCTTGAAGAGGTGTGGCGGCAAAGCGATCTCTTCGGCAATCTCGTTCATGGTTAATCCGTGGTTGGCCAACCTCATGGTTTGATCATGAATCGATCGGTACAAATCGCGTTGGTTTTCCAGATACTCACGAATTTCAGTCGAACCCCACCGAGGCCAGTGGTGCGATGCAAAAGCCACATCAATCTTGGGTAGGAAGTCGGCAAGGCACTCTTGTATGTACTTTGACCAACCGAGTGCGTCACGTACTTGGGCCCCACGCAGGGTGTAGAGATTGTGCAGATTGGCGGTGCAGTTCTCAGCCAAACACAGGGCTTGAAAATCTGGAAGAAAGATATTCATCTCCGCGGGAGCCTCGGTGCCTGGTGTCATTTGAAACTCGAGCGTTACACCGTCTACGACGTGACGCTCCCCCGTGGTCAAAATGTCGATCGTAGGAGCTACGAGCGTGACGCCCGGCATAGCCGGGAGCGTCTTGCCGAGCCCAGTGTCAACGTGCCCGAGTTCATCCTTAGGTAGGAGCACTCCGTACATGTACATCGCTCGCCGGAGCATCGCAGTCCCAGCAATCACGTTCTCAGAAACGGCTGCTTCGAGAAAACCTGCCGGTGCAAAGATGTCGACGGTTCCGTTAGCTACCTCCTCCTCGGACACAACACCAAGGATGCCTCCAAAGTGATCAGTGTGCGAGTGCGTATAGATCACGGCCTTGACCGGGCGGTCGCCAAAGTGACTATTGATTAACTGGAGCGCTGCCGCCGCCGTTTCAGTTCCAGTGAGAGGGTCGATAATTATCCAACCTTCGTGACCACGAATGAATGTGATGTTTGAGATATCCAAGCCACGCACTTGATAAATACCGTCTGTGACCTGGAAGAGCCCAGAATGGTTATTTAGCTGTGCTTGACGCCACAAACTTGGATGAACAG
>WLKR01000102.1 GCA_009701115.1 Actinomycetota bacterium
ATTGCCTTCGAATCGACTTACGAGGACATCATCAGGGGCGTCGAGGAACAGCAATTTCGCGATGAAGCTTTGAGCGCGTAGGTCTTCTATCGTTCTAATCAATTGCTCAGGATCGACACCACCCGAACGGCCAACGATGAAAGCCAATCCCGTCGCCTCCGAAATGCCAGGTGAGGCCAACTCGGACACTCGAGAGATCAGTTCGAGGGGCAAATTATCGATGACTGACCATCCCGCATCCTCAAGAGCTGCCGAGACCGTGGAACGACCGGCACCTGACATTCCGGTCACGATAAGAATCTCATTCATCTGGCACGCTCCCCTTCTCTAGACGCGGAACACCCGTCTCGTGCAGATGATCGTAGAGCGCTCGCGCCACAGCCGCCGGGAGCCATCCAAGGTCCAACAATGCTTCGATCGAGAGCGCTCGGATGGACTTCATCGAACCAAATGTGTCGAGCAGCTTCTTCCGTCGCGCTGGCCCAAGTCCAGGGACGGTATCGAGCGTGGTGCTCACCATCGAAGCACCTCTTTTAGAGCGATGAAAGGTAATGGCGAAGCGATGCGCCTCGTCACGGAGTCGCTGGAGCATGTAAAGAGCCTCCGAGCCGCGATCTAGCCGAATAGGAAGAGAGCTACCGGGGCGATAGAGCAGCTCTTCACGCTTAGCCAAGGCCACTAGTTCAACGGTTCCTGACAAGCCAAGATGTTCCACTGCGTCAGTAGCCGCTGAGAGCTGAGGCAGTCCTCCATCCACCACGATTAAGTCTGGACGAGGGAACCGAGGGTCCTCATTGCCAGGCAACAGGTAGTGCAGCCTCCGCGTGAGAACTTCCCTCATTGCCCCTGCATCGTCATTACCTAATACCGTCTTTACGTTGAAGTGTCGATAGCCGGACTTCTGCGGAAGACCATCGACTATCACCACCATTGAGCCCACGTAATTCGTTCCTTGAAGATGGCTCATATCGAAGCACTCGATTCGATAGGGCGGCGTCGACAACCCGAGGGAAGCACCGAGTTCAATAAGCGCTTGTGATCGCACGTTGTGGTCACTTTGGCGACGTAGTGAGTCTCTTTTAAGTACCGTAGCGCCATCGGATTCGCCAAGCTTGATGACCGAGCGCTGCCGGTCTCCCCTAGGTCCAGAAACTCTGACGACATGTTCCGATAACGAGGATAGGTAATCGCCGAGTAGCACGGTATCGACAAGTTCAACATTCGTAATCACGTGGTCGGGCACCGAATCTTTTTCATAGTGGCCGACGATAAATGTCTCGACGACGTCGCTGCCACTGGTGTCAAAGCCCACGTCGAAAAGCTTGTTGGCACGCCCCACAATTCGACCGTGTCGCACGAAAAAACAACTCACTACGGCTCGAGCGTCCGCTCGTGAGACGGTGATGGCGTCAAGGTTGGTTTGATCGTCAAGCACCACCAGTTGCTCCTGGGAGGCCTTTTCCAATGCAAAAAGAGCATCTCTAGCTCGGGCAGCAGCCTCGTAATCACGCGAATCCGACGCCCGCTGCATCTCACTTTCGATTCGATCGCGTAATTCTTTGGATTGACCAGAGAAAAACTTAACGAATGTCGATACGAGGTTGTCGTAATCAGTCTTGTCAACTGCCCCTACGCATGGTCCGGAGCATTTGCCAATGTCGTACAGCAAACACGCGCGTCCCCTCCGTTCATGAGCCTGAAACTTCGCAGTTGAGCAGGTCCTCAACGGAGCAATTTGTAGAACCTCGTCGAGCATTATTCGAGCGCTTCGCGCCTGAATGAACGGACCGAAATAACGCACACCTCGTTGTTTGGCAGATCGGGTCATGAACGGTGTCGGAAATGTCTGCCTCATGTCCACCGCCAGATATGGATAAGACTTGTCATCCTTCAATCTGATATTGAATCGTGGCTGATGCTTCTTGATGAGATCATTTTCAAGAATGAGTGCGGCGACCTCAGTTCCAGTTACTATCCACTCAACTTCAGCGGCCATCTCCATGAGTGCAATCGTCTTCTGGGTCATCTGTTTTGGGGAACCGAAGTAACTGCCCAGTCGACTGGTTAGATTTTTGGCCTTGCCTACGTAGATGACCGACTGGAACCGATCACGAAAGATGTAGCAACCGCTTTCAGGCGGAATACCCAAGGGCTTTTCCATGAACCTAACGCTTCGCGGCCTTAGCCTTGGGTAGCACCGCGCGCAATACTTCTCCTGTGGCAGTCTTAGTTCTCGCCACTTGCTCGGGCGTCCCAACTGCGGTGATTGTGCCGCCGCGCTTGCCACCCTCGGGCCCTAGATCAACTATCCAATCGGCCGTTTTAATGACGTCAAGATTGTGCTCAATCGTCAAAACCGTGTTGCCCTGATCAACCAACCGGTGAAGAACGGTCAATAGTCGGTCTACGTCCTCAAAGTGCAGCCCCGTGGTTGGTTCATCCAGTACGTAGAGGGTATGCCCAGTCGCCCGGCGCGCAAGTTCCGTGGCCAGCTTCACGCGCTGTGCCTCTCCACCTGAGAGCGTGGGAGCGGGTTGCCCTAATCTCACGTAGCCCAGTCCAACGTCAACCAGTGCTTGGATGTGCCTTGAAATGGTGGGCTGCTTGGAGAAGAAATCCAAAGATTCAGCTATTGGCATGTTCAGTACATCGGCAATTGATTTACCCCGGTAGAGCACTTCCAAAGTCTCTCGGTTGTACCGACTCCCATTGCAAACATCGCAGTTCACATAAACATCCGGAAGAAAGTGCATCTCAATTTTAATAGTTCCGTCACCAGCGCAGTTTTCGCAACGACCACCCTTCACGTTGAATGAGAACCTGCCTTGCAGATAGCCACGGGTTTTAGCCTCTTGGGTCTCAGAGAAGAGTTTGCGGACCTTGTCGAATACTCCGGTGTAAGTAGCTGGATTCGATCGTGGCGTACGACCAATCGGCTGCTGGTCCACGGCGACTACCTTGTCGAGAAATTCAATTCCCGTGATGGCCGTGTGTTCTGCGACCTGCACCTTGGCACGATAGAAGTGCTTTTGTAGACCCGCAAGTAAAATCTGATTAATCAATGTTGACTTACCGGAGCCAGACACTCCAGTTACAGCGATAAAGCGACCAAGGGGGAACTCTGCATCAACACCTTGAAGATTGTTAGCACGAGCACCAACAACATTGAGAAATCCCGCCTCAACGCTTCGACGGGATTTCGGAACTGCAATGGTCTTCTTGCCTGAGAGGTATTGCCCAGTGGAAGATTTTGGATTGACTAGAAGACTTGCAACGTCTCCGGCATGCACGATTTCTCCACCGTGTTCGCCCGCTCCAGGTCCGATATCTACGACGTAATCAGAGAGGCGAATCGTCTCCTCGTCATGTTCAACGACAATGACGGAGTTGCCGAGATCGCGGAGGCGCTCCAAGGTCGATATGAGCCGTCGATTATCACGCTGGTGGAGACCAATAGATGGTTCATCGAGGACGTAGAGAACGCCAACGAGATGCGAACCAATCTGGCTTGCTAGTCGGATGCGTTGAGCCTCGCCGCCCGACAGTGAAGCTGATGCCCGACTCAACGTGAGGTAGTCCAAGCCGACATCTAGAAGAAAGGTCAGTCTCTCGTTTATCTCTTTCACTACCTGTACTGCAATCTTTGTGTCGCGCTTGTTTAGTTTTAACGAACCGAAGAAGGCAACCGCCTCATCAATCGTGAAATTGCTGACTTGAGCGATGTTTGTGTCGGATATCAAAACGGCCAAGATTTCTGGTTTGAGACGTAAGCCGTTACAACTTCTGCATTCGACCTCGCGCATGTACTGTTCAGCCTGGTCGCGAGACCAGTCCCCCTCAGCGTCCTGCCATTGCCGTTCTAGCCAATGGACGACGCCTCGGAACTGCGCCATAAAACTCGCCGATCGGCCATTCTTTTTCTTGTACTTGTACTCAAGCTTCTCGCCATCAAGGCCGTGCAGGAGAAGCTCGCGATCCTCATCTCGGAGTTTCGACCACGGTGTGCTGGCGGAGAACTCTCCAAAATCACAGACGCTGCGCAGGAGTCGATCAAAATAACGGGCGCGCTGACCGCCCCAAGGTGCGATTGCACCATCAGCCACACTCAACGATTCATCAGGGACCACTAGTTCGGGATCTACCTCAAATCGGGTACCAAGTCCCGAGCACGTACCGCATGCTCCATATGGCGAATTGAAAGAGAAGTCCCGCGGAGCGAGTTCAGTGAAACTGATACCGCAAGTCGTGCATGCCATTGATTCGGAAAATCTCTGCTCCGGTCCACCGTCGAGATCATGGATAACCACAATCCCCTTCGCGAGACGAAGAGACGCCTCAACTGACTCGGTTAATCGTTGGCGTATCGTCGTTTTCAAAACAAGACGGTCAACGACAACTTCGATGACGTGAGTCTCATATCGAGCGAGTTTTATGTCCTTACGATCAGACAGCTCGTGCACTACACCGTCAACCCGGACACGAGAAAAACCCTGTGCCGCGAGATCGTCGAGCAACGTGGAGTACTCGCCCTTACGGCCCTCCACAATGGGCGCTAAAACTAAAAACTTGGAGCCCGCTTTACCATCAAGAACCCGATCAACGATTTGCTGCGGACTCTGCCGTGACACCTCAAGGCCACACTTTGGACAGTGGGGCACACCGATGCGTGCGTACAGAAGCCTGAGGTAGTCGGACACCTCAGTAATCGTTCCAACCGTGGAGCGGGGGTTCCTCGACGCGGTCTTTTGGTCTATCGATATCGCCGGTGAAAGACCCTCAATGAAGTCAACGTCCGGCTTGTCCATCTGACCGAGGAATTGCCGGGCATAAGCGGAGAGACTCTCAACATATCTACGCTGGCCTTCGGCGTAGATCGTGTCGAAGGCCAAAGATGACTTCCCAGATCCAGATAGTCCGGTAAATACCACGAGTTTGTCGCGCGGAATTTCAAGACTGACATTTTTTAGATTGTGGGCGCGGGCACCCTGAATGCGAATTAGGTCAGCCATACTCTCGAAGGCTACCGTCAACTCTCAATCAAAAGGCAGGTTCAATTCGTCATTGCTCAGTCTCTGAAGACTGTGAATCTCGTCTCGGAGACCCGCCGCCTCCTCGAAGCGCATCTCCTCAGCGGCCTCGAGCATGGCCTTTGTAAGCCGACCCACTTCACGTTCGAGCTCTTGGTCTGAAAGTTCGAGCCGTCTGGGCGAATTCGATCCAGTAGCTGGGCTCCCACCACGTAGGCGACCCAGGATGTCGGCCACAGCCTTGGAGACAGTTGTTGGCACAATGCCGTGC
>WLKR01000103.1 GCA_009701115.1 Actinomycetota bacterium
CGTGGTGATGGTGCTGTTAATTCTTTCGGCCATGTTCATCTTGAGCTGGCAGATCACAATCGTCGCCCTCGTATTACTGCCGCTCTTCCTAGTCCCCGCTCGGCTCGTCGGGCGTCGTCTCGGTGGGTTGTTCCGCCGTTCAATGGATCTCAACGCGCAGATGAACAATGTAATGACAGAGCGCTTTAACGTGGCCGGCGCCATGATTGTCAAGCTGTTCGGTAGCCCCGCAAAGGAAGTGACCTACTTCGAACAGCGCGCCGCCCAGGTTCGGGACATTGGTGTTGAACAGGCCACCTATTCGCGAATATTCTTCGTGACCCTGTCATTGACCGCATCACTTGCTACGGCCTTTGCCTACGGTTTTGGCGGCCTGGCGGTTACTTGGGGCACCATCAGCAAGGGCACCATCGTGGCTCTCACGCTGTATCTCACCCGTCTCTACGGACCATTGACGCAGCTCTCCAGTCTCCATTTGGACTTCATGACGGCCTTGGTGACTTTCGAGCGACTCTTTGAAGTGCTCGATCTCGAGCCCACTATTAAAGAGGCACCTGACGCTGTGGCAATGCCTGAGGGTCCAGTAGCGGTCGTCTTTGACCATGTGGACTTCGCCTACCCGGCAGCGGCTGAGGTATCGCTGGCTTCGCTCGAAGCAGTTGCAGTTCTGGACGATACGCCTCGCACTGAAGTCCTCTATGACGTGAGTTTTACGGTGCCCGCGGGGACTGTGACAGCCCTTGTCGGCCCCTCGGGTGCCGGCAAGACGACTATGTCGATGTTGGTCTCGCGCCTCTACGACGTAGATCGAGGTTCAGTCACAATCGGGAATGTCGATGTGCGTCAAGCCACGCAAGTCTCCCTCTCTGACACCGTGGGTGTAGTGGCACAAGATCCGCACCTCTTCCACGACACCTTGCGCGCCAACTTGCTCTATGCCCGGCCCGAGGCCACGGTGGCGGATATGGAAATGGCACTACGTTCAGCTCAGATTTACGACATGGTCTCCGCACTCCCTCTCGGGTTGGACACGGTGGTGGGGGAGCGGGGTTACCGTCTTTCGGGCGGCGAGAAACAGCGTGTGGCACTTGCCCGTCTCTTGCTGAAGTCCCCCCGAGTAGTAGTTCTCGACGAAGCCACTGCACACCTCGATGCCGAGAGTGAAGCTGCCGTACAGCGGGCCCTCGACGAAACGATGGCGAGGCGGACGTCGATTGTCATTGCGCACCGTCTGTCAACAATTCGCAACGCTCATCAGATTCTTGTTATCGACGCGGGCCGGATTGTGCAGCGAGGAACTCACGATGAATTGATCGCCATGGGCGGTCTTTACAACGATCTCTATCAGACGCAGTTCGCCGGTCAAGAGGGTCGTTAGTCGTGCGCGTCGGGGTTATCTGTTTCGCCAATACCTGCCGTAGCCCCGTAGCCGAATCTTTATTGGTTCGATTCCTCGCTGGGGAAGACGGCGTCGAAGTGTTCTCACGCGGCGTAGCGGGTGGCCCGGGTAGCACCCCTGAGGCGATGCTCCAAGCGCTCACTCAAAACGGACTCTCACTCGTGAGCGTCAGTGGCGAGCAACTAGTGAGCGATGACCTTCATGCCGACCTCTATTTATTCATGGAGCGCTCCATCCTGAGAGAGGCGGTAGTTCGCAATCCCTCGATGTGGCCCAAGAGCTTCACTATGCGGGAGTTCGCTCGACGGGCCCAACTAAACCCACCGGAGCGCGATAGCGAGACATTTGCAGAGTGGTTGGCCGTCGTACATGGCACCCGTCGGCGGGAAGAGTTGCTGGGTACCGATAGCGAGGACGATGTTCGTGATCCCGGTCTCGGCGGTGATTTAGAAGCCTTCAACGCAATGATTAGTGAACTGGATCTACTCAGTCACAAGGTGGCCCAGATTCTTACTGGTTGGCCGTCCAGGTAACAGTCTTGGTCTTCGCGCCGGACCAGGTGATTGTTCCTGGACCATTAAGCGACACATCGCTGTGCAATGTGAGTGTGACCGGAATCGGTCGAATGGTTCCCTGAGGGATGAAGGTGAATGAGAGTGCCCCATTCTTTACGGCGTTCTTAATGACGGCCTGAAGTACTGCAATGTTTGACTGGTGGGCTGGAACGTGTACGACGGTCCGCGTTAGAACGAGTCCCTCCTGTTTTACGGCGGTGGGTGACTCGGCGTTTGCGGGCAGCCACTGATAGATACGAGCGATGTACTCACCGGCAATATGTGTATTGGTGTTGTCGGGACCGAAGGCGTACGAAGGCTTGGGATGTGGGGGGGCCGTGTTGTCAAGCGTGATGGTGGTCGTTATAAAGGCCGTACCCTCGCTATTGACTCGGATGTCGTATTGCAACGATTCGCGCATGAACCAGTCGAGCTTGGCCGCGACACCAGACTGAATGGAGGTGTGGACAACATTGCCGTTAGGGCTAAGAAGCGCGCCCGACGCTCCGAACTTAACAATGTTGGCTTCGTTGGTCGCATTGGAGTCATAGAACAGTAAGTGGCGCCCACCAGTGGACTGCGCTAGAGCCTTGATGAGCAAGGCTGAGTCGAAGCCACCGCTCTTCATCTTGGTGACGGCCGCTTGGGCAATGGCTGAAATCTCATCACGACGACCCTGTTGTTGTGAACCGGCGGGATACTTCACGTAGAGATCGTGCAGTATCAAGCTGGCAACGTTGGTCGAGTTGATCGCCGGCTTGGTGTTCGGGATTCGAACTGCACCGGTAACGCGCAAAATATTTTGGAGAGTTACGACGTCTATGCCCAAAACACCGTCCACGCGCTCACCACGTGCCGCCGCGTACATGGCCATCATCCATCTCGATGATGTGCGAAAGTCACCCACGGCGTTTACTGATTGCCAGATGCGAGTTGGCTCCAGTGGACCAAATACGGTTTTGGTGCCTTGGTCGGTAAGGACAACCGCCGGCTTGCGGAGCGAAATGGTTCCTACCGTTGATGAATGGCTCATCTCGAAGTGCCCGTTGTTCACTTTCAAGATGGCCCAACTGAGAACCATTCCCTGGTCGCGCATTTCGGAGTTGTTCAATCCCGCGACGAAGTAGGTACGCGGACCAGTGCTACCAAGGAATGGCTGAGCGAAGGTCAGCGCACTATCGGCATTCTTCAGCAGCCCATTGAGCACTCGCAGTTGTTGATTGATGGAAGTCCGGGCGGACTTAATCGGACCCACGAGCCCTGCGGCGGAGCGTACGCGACCCTGAAGTGCGAGACGTGAGGTGTGCACTTGGTCATTGAGGCTCTTCAGTGTCGGAAGGTCGACGTACGTGCCGTGACTGGCGTCCGATGCCGCGGTAGCCGCTGCCAGGAGTCGCTGACCCTGGGCCGCCGTTTCATCAACGTCGCTCACGGCATCGCGAAGCCCGTTCACTTGGCGGTTGACGAATGGGATCCAGCTCAGCACGGTCAAGGGGGCCGAGCCCCGGAGTCGAAGGTCTGCGCTGTAGGCAGCGGAGTGCATTGAGTGCAGTTGGACCGAAGCGGTGGAGCGACCTTCGGTGGTTAGCAGGGAGTCACGACCATCGATGATTTGAGTGGCCGCGGTCTTAGCCGTTGCAATATCGGCCTTTGCTCGCATGATGTCCCAGAATCCAAATCCGAGAGCCCAGACCAACAGTAAAACAACGCCCACGAGCAGTCCGCGAAGAAACTGCCACCGCAATTCGCGAAAAAGCACTGCCCGTGGAACGCCTCGCCAAGCACTACGGCGAGGCGTGTCCGGAGTGCGATCACGTCGGCGGGAGTGAGTGTGACGGATGCCATCACGATGCTGATTGAAGTGGTGCCAACCGTAACGAAAGCTATGCAGCGGGCGTGACTTGCGGTGGCGGTAGCGAGGACTCACGGTGGGTCTGGGTCAACCTACGGCGTGGTCGTCGTAGGTTCGGGCATCGCCAAGTTTTCTGGTACCGGTGCCGAAGCGCCACCGTAGGCACTACTTCCGCCGTACCCGTACCCATAGCCGTACCCATAGCCGTACCCATAGCCGTACCCGTAGCGGTAGTAGGAGTAGCCATCGCTCGAAGGAGCGCGATTCAGCACAACGCCGATTAGCGCGGCATCAACCTGCATAAGGAGTTCTACTGCTCGCGAAACATCTCGCTTGGTAGAAATACCAGCTGCCGCTACGAGGATTACCGCATCAGCCTTGGCGGAAAGCACCTGGGCGTCCGATACCGGCAGCATTGGCGGCGAGTCAATAATGACGACGTCGCAACGCTCTTTGAGTTGCTCCATAACCAACTGAGCACGACGACCCGAGAGAAGCTCGGCGGGGTTCGGTGGGATTGGGCCGGCTGGAAGAATTCTCAGGTAGGCCGAACCAGGTACCTCAACGATGGCGTCATCGAGATCCGCTTCGCCGAGCAATACCGAGGTGAAGCCAATATCGTTCTTTACTCCAAAGAATTCGTGGATTCGAGGCTTGCGGAGGTCACAGCCAACAATGATGACCTCTTGACCGGCCGAGGCAATGGTGTAGGCGAGATTGGACGTAATGGTGGTCTTGCCATCGGCTGCTGCGGGTGACGTGATGAGCAACGTCTTGATGGGGTCGTCGAGCGACATGAACTGCAACGAGGTTCGCAGAGATCGGAAGGCTTCGGCAGGTGGACTCTTTGGTTGCTCGGCGCTGATGAGCAACGGGGTCTTGCGGTCTTCCCACTCACGGATACCGGGAATTAGTCCGATGGCGGGGCGACCGAGACTGAGCTGTTCTAATTCTGCCCGCGTGCGAAGTTTGTCGTCCATGGTGTCGCGGATCACCGCGATACCCACACCGAGCGCGAGACCGGCGATAAACGCCAAGATGGCGTCCGATGTCGGCTTGGGGGAGAGGGGCGTGCGATTCGGAGTAGCCATCTGCAGAATGGAAATCGCATTGCGGGGGTTAAGGGACGCCAGTTCAACGGCATTGAGTTGAGACTGCAGCCCCTGTAATTTTCCGTACGCTTCGGTTAGTTGCTTGGCGTAGAGCTTGCCGAGAATGGAGTTCTTATTAACTGAGGCCGCTGCGACGCTCAGTGTGGCGATGGTCCCGTTTTGCACTTCAATGGTGCTGCGGATGTATTGCGCGGCGCCGAGGGCGCGCTGCACGCTCTGGGAGCGCATCACTTGGTTATAGCCATCGGCATAGGCATTTGCCGCTCGAGCCGCCAATGATGGATCGTTCGCGTTACAAGTGATGTCAGCAATGGCAGTTGTGCCTTCTTGCCTGATGGAGCATCCTGGCAGC
>WLKR01000104.1 GCA_009701115.1 Actinomycetota bacterium
ACCGTTGCATGTCGATTTCGCCCTCCCAGCCGCGGGATCGAGGGCAGGCTCGCGTACATGAGGTGCAACTGAGGTGGGTGCAGTGATCGGTCGTGCCGTCAGTCTCGAGGTGGAAGGGGCGATAGACACCGTTTTGGTCGTTGTAGTCCAGAACATCGTGGGGGCAGCTCACAATGCAGGCCGAGCAGCCAGTGCACATTCCCGAAGTTACGACTTCCGTGAAGAGTTCATCCCAATTCGGCTTCTCTGCGCTCATGAATTCACTCTAGCCATTTGCTATTCCGTTTTTGGATTTACACAGTTCCGGTACCCTGCCTAGCGATGCCTGAGATTCTGGAAGTTGAGTCCTACCGCGCGCTCGCCGAGCGCGTCGTGGGGGCACGCATCAGTCGAGGCTTCTCCGACCAGTACGCCGCCAAGAAACTGCCCAGCACTTCGTTCTGGTCGCGCTCCATCAAAGGGCTAACAATCACTGGCACCGATCGCCGGGGCAAACTCATGCTGCTCGAGACTGACGGCATGCGACTGGGTATGCGATTTGGCATGACGGGCGTGCTCCTGCTCGACAGTGACGCCGGGATTGACGGTCTCTTCTACGGCCCCCATACCTACCGTTCGTCGTGGATTCGCGCCGGCATCGAATTCGAGGATGGTCGCAAACTCGTCCTCCACGACCCCCGGCGCCTGGGGCGCGTTGAGGTCGACCCCGATCTCAGTGAGCTAGGCCCCGACGCTCTCCGCATCAAGCGCAAAGAGTTCGACCAGGTGCTGCACATCAAACGTGGCGATGGGCCGGCCCTGAAGGCTCGACTCCTAGATCAAAAAGTGGTGGCTGGGGTCGGCAACCTTCTCGGCGACGAGATGATGTTTCGGGCCGGCATTGATCCCCGTCGCGGGACTGCGACTTTGACACTGGTTGAACGCGACGATTTGTTTAAGGCCTGGACCCAAACAATGAAGACGTTGCAGCGACGTGGTGGCAGCCACACCGGTGACCACATGGAAGGTCGCTTCCCCGGTGGCGTCTGTCCGCGTGACGGTGGAGAGATGCGTTCAGCAACCATCGGTGGGCGTACGACCTACTGGTGCTCAGTTCATCAGCACTAGCAATTGAGCGGTGCCGAAGTCGAGTTTTAAGATCCGAGCCTCACCGTACTGCCGTAATGCAATTCACCATGGCTACGCCTGGGGGATATTGATTTCAGTCGTCCGGAGTACTGCTTCGTGAAGGTTCAGGAAACTCCGTCGAGGAGACCGATTAACCCGGCTGGGGCGTAGGGCCCAATTACGAGCTGCTCCACCACGCCGAGCCCACCCTCGGTCCCATTGACGCGCACGATGTGCTGAACGTGAATGTTGGGGTAGTCGAGGGGATCAAGTTCGGAAAGCGTCAGTGATTCGCCGGCCGTCACCGGACCACCGTGCCACTTTCCGTGTCCGTAAGTGGGATGGCCGTAGCCAACGCCTCGCATGTGGAAGCGTGCAATCGGTTCGAGGTCGTAGGTCTCAGCACCACTGGTCATGGAGCCGCGGTCCATCCACCGCGTGCCAGGTCGCCACGTGAAGGCCAGTTCACCTTCGGTGGGAACTGCGTCACCACAGCCAACGAGGGGCAATTGGCCACCCGAGTGGTGCAGGTGGTGGCCTTCGCCATCCTGAAAGCTCATGACGTGGCGCCCACCAGCGGGGGTGAGGAGCGGGGCCCAGAAGAAACAGAGTTGCGGCACGCGGGTGCTCGGTGCCCCAGGTAGTGGCTCGCCGACGGGTCGAATTCCCCAGGAGCGATCCTTGGTTCCACTCGTCGTGCCGTCGAAGACAATGCGCCCCTCGGGTGATTCAATCCATCCCGTCCAGGTACCCAGTTGGGTGGCCCGAGTGACGTCCATGAAGATTCGCGGTCCGTCGTACATCGTCTGGCGGGGCTCTTCAATAGTGGCGGTGGCTTGGGTGTAGAGCAGCTCGGCCCGCAGTCCCTGCTCGGGGGCGTCGACCGTGATGCGATTCACTCGCATGGGCTCCACGATTTCAATAGTGATCGGTCCGACCTGGGTCACACGGCCGGCGAGGGCGTCGGAGGTGAAGACGCTGTGCTGGCGTCCGTTTTGGAGGACCGAAAAGGCTGCGTCAATAACTCCGCGATTGGGGTAGAGGCCGAGGGCGAGTGCGAAGTAGTAGTCCTCGTGGACGCCGTTGAAGAAAAACCGGTCGTAGGCATTGGGATGTCCGTTCATCGTCACCGCCAATGGGGCCACGGTCTGGTGGACGGGATAGTCGTCTTCAGGCAGCAGCATGGCGATCCAATTCACTAAAGGCGCCCCAGCGGGTGCAGGCCACGCAGGCGCGCCGAATCATCTCTAAGAACATACGGTCACCGCGCTCGGTCCGCTCAACAATCACGGCCGCGGAGACCAGCATGACAACGGGCTGCAGTGTGTAGCGGGCGAACTCCCGCTGCGCATCGATTCGGTCAATGGGCGCGCCCAAACGACTCATCTCACCGAGGTAGAAATCAAGCAACTCGTGTTCATCGCGGCGACAGCTCTCATCGTCGAGACTCGTGGTGATGAAGTAGGCCACGTCGAGCAGGGGGCTGTTCACCGCCACGGTCTGCCAGTCAACAACGGCGATGGGCACGGAGCCCCCTTGACCGTCGAACAGGAGATTGTCCGTTCGAAAGTCACCGTGAACAACACAGGCGTACGGGGACTTGTAACCAGAGAAATCAGAGAGGCGTGCGCCGAGCTGGGTGACGACGTCGCGGATCTCGTCGCTCAACACAGCGTCGTAACGCTCCAGGAAGGCTTGAAAGAGACCCGGAAGGACCGCTTGGTAGAGGGGGGCCAGTGCCGCAGAAGTTCCGCCCAGCCAGTCAGCCTCGTGCAGGCTCGTCATCGACCGAGTCGGTCCGTGCAATTCGGCGAGAGCACTCAGCCCCAACTTCGCTTGCTGGTGGGTGAGTCCACCGAACTGATCAACGGGTGCTGTCGGCGTCATGTCCTCCAGAATGAGCAGGAATTCGTCGTGTTCGTTGCGAGCGACAAAGTGGCACGTGGGCGTCGGTGTTCCGATCCCTGGGGCCAACTGCTCGTAGAAGGAGGTCTCGCGGAGATAGAGCCGTTGTGCCGCGGCGGTGGAACGACTGACTTCGTCGTCCGACGGCCCCTTGGCAATTGCCGAGGCGACGAGTTGATCACCGTCGAGGAGTTCCACCCGTAGGCATCTCGCCACTTGGCCCGCTCCGATGGGGGACGTGCGCAACGTCAGGCCGCGTGGCGCCCCTAAGACGTCAGCGATGAAGTCGGCACTCAATTCTTCAAACGTTGGAAAACTGCTCACGTGAACCCCCGTTGCTTAGTTTGCCCGATTCTTATCTCCACTCCCAGACTTGGGTAGAAAAATCAGTAAAGATAAGAGGATGAACGATTTCATAGTGCAATACGGTCTGTACGCCCTCTTCTTCCTCGCCTTCGTGGAGAGTACCTGTGCCCCGATTCCTTCAGAAGGAACCTTCGGCTTTGCCGGCGCCATGACGGCCGCCAGTTTCACCCTCAACAACGGCCACCCCTGGAGCGTGTACTCCGTCATCGCCGTTGGCGTCATTGGTTCGTTGGCCGGATCAATCTTCGCCTACGAAATTCTCGGACTTCGTTTTGGTCGCACCATTGTGGACCGCTGGGGTAAGTGGATCTTGTTGACGCACGCCGACCTCGACACCGCCGAGCGGTGGTTTGCCAAGTACGGTTCGGTTTCAGTACTCGTCGGACGAGTCATTCCCGTCGTTCGCACCGTGATCTCCGTACCGGCCGGTGTGGCGCGAATGAATCGTGCCCACTTCGCCGTACTCACCACCGTTGGCTGCGCCATCTGGGTGACAGTACTGACGTTGCTGGGTCGAGCCGCGGGCCAGAACTGGGAACACGTTTCGGACGCCTTCCATAAGTTCCAGCTCCCCGTGATTGCGATCATCGTGGTTCTGTTCGCCGTTGGTTTGCGCCACCGCATCAAAAAGGTGCGCCAGCACCACCAGTAGTGCTTAGCCCTGGAGGGCTTCGAGCACCTTGGCGGCGTGACCGTTGGTCTTCACTGAGTACCAGGTTCGCTCAATCGTGCCGGTCGGTCCGATGATGAAGGTGGAGCGAATAACACCGATCACCGTTTTGCCGTAGAGAATCTTTTCGCCGTACGCGCCGTACTTCTCCATCGTCTTCTTGTCGGGATCACAGAGCAGATTGAACTTCAAGCCGTACTTCTCACGAAACTTGATGTGGCTCGCCTCATTGTTCGGTGAGACGCCCAGCACGACCGTGTCGAGTTTGGCGAACGCCTTGAGCTCGTCGTTGAACTGACAGGCTTCAGTGGTGCAGCCAGGTGTGTCGTCAGCGGGGTAGAAGTAGAGGACGACTCGCTGGCCGGCAAAGTCTTTGAGGGAAACCTTGGCGCCGTCTTGGTTAATCAAGGTAAAAGCGGGGGCTTTCTTGCCGACTTCGAGTTTGGCCATGTGATCTCCTTAGGAATAGTTTCAATTTATTGACTTCGGGGTACGATGGATACGAAGCATTGTGCAGACTGCACGTGCTTGGGCCCACGCTCCACTTCTCTACAGCGGTCCAGGGTCCGACCGAGAGAATTGTGTTGTTGTGACTATTTCCAATGAGCCGTCTGAAAAGACGGACATTTACGCTACCGAACAGACCTTCGCCGCCCTCGGCGTTCACGAAGGACTTGTTTCCACACTGGCGGCCCAAGGCATTACGGCGGCCTTCCCGATCCAGGCGATGACCATCAACGATGCGCTCGCTGGTCGTGACGTCTGCGGTAAGGCCAAGACGGGCTCCGGCAAGACACTGGGCTTCGGTCTGCCGATGCTCCAGAGGATTGCTGAAAGCGGGGGAGCACCCAAGGGTGACGGACCCGCGACGCCCAAGGGACTCGTCCTCTTGCCGACCCGCGAACTAGCCGTTCAGGTCTTCGATGTTCTCAAGCCACTCGGTGAGGCCATTGGTCTGCGCCTGGTTTCGGTCTACGGCGGAGCCGATATCGAACGTCAGATCAAAGACGTCCGCAAGGGTGCTGACGTCATCATCGCCACCCCCGGTCGCTTGATTGACCTGGGTGACCGCGGTGAAGTCGATGTTTCTCAGCTCGACGTTCTCGTGCTGGACGAAGCCGACCGCATGGCCGACATGGGCTTCATGCCCCAAGTGGAGTGGGTGCTTCGACGTATCGACACTCGTCCCCATCAGACGCTCCTCTTCTCGGCCACCCTC
>WLKR01000105.1 GCA_009701115.1 Actinomycetota bacterium
GAGGCGTTGGTAATCCGAATCAGCGCAACGTCGTTGGCAGCATCGAGACCCACCAGGGTTGCGGGCAGCGAAGAAGTAGAGCCAGTGCGGGTTACCGTCATCGTGCCACCAGCGAGTGCTCCGCTGACGACGTGGGCATTAGTTAGCACGAGGCCATTGGCCTGCAGAATCATCCCTGTGCCCTGCTCCTCACCCATAGAGGTGCGGACATCTATTGAAACAACCG
This sequence comes from Actinomycetota bacterium, assembly GCA_009701115.1. Next base: position 227 of record WLKR01000105.1, read on the forward strand.
ATGGCGATACGGCCCGCACCAGAGCAGGGATGGTCAGGCCACTGGGCAGCAGTGCTCCCCCTGGGTCTTGGTTGGACGTGTTGATCGTAAGACCGGAGCTGCCATTTCCACCGGCAAAGTGACCGGCCGTTCCGCCGACGAGTGCGGCGATGAGGAAAATCGTGATGCGAGAGCCGAACGCCCTCTTGCGCAGAGGGGCGCTGCTGGCTGGGATCGGACCAGGCGTAGGGGACGTGGGCGTTGGCCAGGCGGCCACGTGCACGCTGTTCTCGACGGTCGCGTCTTGATCGGTTTTGGAGTGTTCAGGTTCGAGTTCCATGACCTCATGCTAGGGAGTCCCCATAAAGAATCTGTGGGAAACCATCGAAATTCCCTGTCGTAGGAAACCGACTAGATTGTCAGGGCTATGTCGCGTCGAATCGAGATTGAAATCACCAGCGTTAACGGAGAAGTTGCCACTTGGCGTGCCGCTGGTGCGAAGTTACCCAAGGGGTCGCTGGCTACCAGCCTCCTCCCCTCTGGAACCACGGCTGGTGCCGAGTTCCGTGCTGACGTAGAGCAGAACATGGAAGGCGTAGAAGTGCTGGCTGTATTGCCAGTTAAGACGGCCTCCCCTCTGGATCTTCGTGGAGAGCGGATTGTCATCGCCCCCAAGGCTCACACCGGCCCCGACATTCAAGTTACGTATGCACCTAAGGGTGGTAAGGGCCGCCGTGATGGCGACGGACCCCGTGGCCGCCGTGATGGTGACGGACCCCGTCCCCGTCGTGAAGGCGACGACTCGCGTCCCCGCCGTGACGACAAGGGCTCCCGTGGTCCTCGCGCCGGCGGTCCCGCAGGCGAAGGTGGCGACAAGGGCGGCCGTCCAGCACGGCCAGCACGTCCCGGCACTAACGATCGTCGTGGCCCCCGTCCGGAGCGGCCAGCTGGTCCACCAATGTTGACGGTGCACCGCAACGCATTTTTGGCCACGTTGAATCCCGAGCAACTTCCCGTTGCCGAACAGCTTCTTCGCGGTGGCTTGCCGGCCGTCCGTACGGCTGTTGCCGAACAGAACAAAACTGCCACGGCTCAAGGTCGCACCACGGTGAACGCTGATGCCATCGACCGCATCGCCACTGACCTTCTCGGCAAGGCCAATCTCGCGATGTGGAAGGACCGCGCCGCAGGTGCTCAGAGTGCTGGACGTGACCTTCGTCTCCGTGATCTGCGCCCCGTGGTGACTTCAGCCAAGACCGTCAACCTCGACGATGAAGCTCGCACCATGCTCAAGGATCTCCAGGCTCAGCTGACTGCGCAAATTGACGTGCTCAGCACTGAGTGGCTCGCGAAGATTGCCGCCGCCATTGAGTCGAAGAATGCGCTAGAGGCACTTACGTTGGCGGCGCGTCCGCCTGAGTTCCGAATGCAGGTTGCTTCAGAGTCTGCTGCTGCTATTGCCGCGTTGGCCTCAGAGTCTCTCAACGAGAACTTGGCTCCGGCCCAGTGGATTGTTCTCGTCCAGGCCGCCGTTGCATCGCCGATGCACCGTACGATTAAGCCCACTGGCATTCCCGCTGATGAGACTTGTCGTAACGAAGCCATCAAGGTTGCCGGTGCCGTTCCTGAACTAGCGAAGTTGTTGGGGATGCGCGTGCCACCACCACCACCACGCACCGTTACTCCTCGTCGTCCGCGCCCTGCGACTCGTTCATAACTAGCTTTCGGGCTTTGAGCCCGAGTGCCTCTCCAAAAGACTTTGCTGAGCGGTCTCCTGGTCGTACCCAGAAATCAATAACGGTGTGCTTAGTTCGAATTGCGTTGTACAGACCACGACCAGTGCCTTGCTGGCGACCTTCAGGGGCGACGTAAATCAGGCCCACGCCCCGGAACCAGAAACCAAAACCCAAAATCGTTGCGTCGTGGGCAATCCAGCCCGATTGTGCCTCAGCTGCGAGACGTGAAGCGAGTGATTCGCTCTCACACTCAAATAGTGCGCTGAGGTCACCACGAAGTTCGCGACCGCCACGACCAACGCAGAGTTCACCAACAAACGAGTTGCAGAGTTGCTGCAACTCGTCGTGATCAGCGCCATTCGCTGGTTGGATGCTCATGCGAGGCGGGTTAGCTCTTTGAGAATGCTGTTGCGACCACGATTGGCAGTCTCGTAAGCCAATACGTAATTTCGATCTTCGTGAGATAACTCGCTGAGAAGCGAGACTATTTGAGATGCCGTCAGGGCGTCGTAATCCTCAATACCCCTAGGTGGTTCGAGGTCGACCTGTGCTTCGTCCGTAACAACAACCGGTGTCTCGGCCGCTGGTGCGGTTGCAGTCTCCGAGCGAACTAGATCATCTATGGCACTTTTGGCCTTTGCTGAGGCCATCAAGATTGTGAACTGTCCTACGGCTTTCGCCTGCCGGAGCTCTGCTTCAACAGCCTCACGCTCACGACCGCTAACTCCGAGGATGACCTTCTCCCCGTACTTCACCGAAGCGGCCATCACCTCGCTACCGGCCTCTACGAGCCGGATCAATGGATTAGAGGCAGTCACGGCAGAGCATCGATTTTTTGTCTGCCAGTTGGCTGTTCTTCTTGAGAAGATGACAGGAGTTGCAGCGGAACTCGTCGTCTTGCTGCGGCAGCACAGTCTCATTGGCGTCAACCTTCTCCTCGGCATCGGAAATAGGTTCGTCGTCCTCGTCCTCTTCCTCGGTGGTGACGCGCACCCGCTCGGCCAATACTTCGTCAAGCGCTAGCTCTACGTCGGTGTCAGGGCCATCGTCCTCGTCGACATCTTCTTCGGCGACCACCACTGGCCCGGCGACAGTGTCTGCCTCATCGTCATCGTCCGCGACCTCAACCTCGGCTTCTACCTCGAGTTCGTCGTCACCGGAGGTGATGTCGTCGTCTTCAAATACTTCATCGTTCTTTGGCATTGTCATCCTTCAATGTGCGAGCGCATAATAGGGCACGTGATTAGAGATTTGGTGTATTTCTGATAAGAATTCGTTCTAGTTCGAACTTACCGAGCGTTGCGGGCACGTTCGGAAGCCCGTTCGGCTTCGAGACGCTCAAGATCGGTGTCGCTAAAGTCCACGTAGGCCATGGCCTCGGCAATGGTTGTGTGACCGGCCACTTCCTTGATTAATCGGTGCATTTCGTGCGCAACCCGGCGATAACTGGGGTGACCTTGTGGGCCGGAACGCAGTTCGATGAGATGCATGGCCTCTCGGGCGTTCATCTGCATGACGTATCGAATACGAAATGCCAGCGCAACGGAGTACTGAGCCTGTTCGGGGTACTCGTCAATGAGGGTCTCGTAGAGGTCTCGGGAGCGGTCCAAGCTGGCGGCATACTCTGCCCCGTAGCCGGCCTCCTCGATAAGCGCTGGCGTGTCGTAACCGAGTTCCGTCGTTAGGGGTTGCCACTCAATCGTCAAGAGGCGATGACGCTGCAGATCTCTAAAGGCTCCGTAGTCAGTCACCAGTTCGAAGCGGTAGTCAGTGCGCTCAAAGGCGCGACCTGGACGGTGGCGGCGGTTGCCACGCTCCCCCACGTAGGTAGTAAGTATTTTGGCGCGCTCAGATGGACTCAAGGCAGCCACACGCCGCTTTACATCTTCGTCCGACAGAGTCGAATTGGCAAAGGCGATTGCCTCAACGATCCGCTGCTCTCCTTCGGGGTCGAAACTCACAAGATTGACGGACTCTCCCGGCTCGGCGGCTGCGTCGTCCCATAGTTCGCGAAGAATTTGCCCAGTCGCTGATTTAGTCTCGGCGAGATAGTTCGTCCATGCGACACCACGATCTTCGAGGTCAACTCGCTTCAGGAATGAAGGAATCACTTTCCGGAGTTCAGTCAACATCAGGTCGGCGTAGTAGCGCGCTTCAGGCAGAGGGTGGGCGCGCATGCGCAAGAGAAGCGACTCAAATGCCTGACCCGAGCCGTAGACGCCTACATTCGAGAGAGCGCTCGCGGGCAAAAGACCCCGCACTGCATCAAGGGCCTTAGCTCGGATGGCCATACGGTAGGAAAAATCGGTATCTTCGGCCGTCTTGGGGAACTTCTTGGTAGTGAATTCAACAATCTTTGGTAGCAGCTCGGCGTAGGAGTCGAACATACGGTCCATCTCGCCTACGTACTTGGCGCCGTACTTGCTATCGAGCAGTTGGTGGTCTCGGTAGTACCGATAAAAGCCGTTGCTGAGGCGCTTGTCGTACCCCAAGTAGCGTGTCGACTGCTCGAGGTAGCTCATAATGCGGCCCCACTCAAGAATTTTGGTCAGAACGTTAGAGGCCTGCTCGCAAGCGAGGTGCACCCCACCGAGTTGAGCCACCGAGTCGTCACCGTATTCGAAGAAGATTTTTTGGTAGAGGTCATCAGCTCTCTCAAGGCCGATGGTGGCATCAATCGATTCGTCACCGTCGAGGACGAGGTCTTCTACAAACTCGTCCAAGAACAGTCGGCGGAGGCTTTTCGATGAGCGTGAGTAACGAGCGAAGAGCGCTCCCTTTACAACCTCAGGAAGGTTGACCAGGGCGAAAACTGGACCCTCTAAGTTCGTGAAGTACCGACGCAGAACGTCAGTCTCAGCGGCTGTGAATTCCTCGGTCGCATAGGGGTGCATGAGGTTTTGAGATTAGAGGGTGGAACCTGGCAAATGAGGGATTCCCATAGAACCGGCAACCACGCTGCGCAAAATACCCGCCTTCGCCTCCTCGGCGACGGCCGCAATATCGCTGCCTACCCCGAGTCGGAGAATCTGCTCGCAGAGGTCAGCGACCTGTTTGGCGTGACGGACGAAGTCACCCGGGGCCATGGTGCCGACTTCGGCATCAGCAACGTCGAGCGCGGTCGCGAGTGAAGCCCCGCGAGTCCATGACGCAATCGCCCGGGCGAAGCCATCATCGAGGCCCTTGGCGTGCTTGACCTTGTGGCGTTCCTCGCTCTCAACAACTCGGTAATGCAGCGTTGAAA
>WLKR01000106.1 GCA_009701115.1 Actinomycetota bacterium
ACCGCCTCCTCGTGGCCCTCGTGGCCTACGTAGAGGACCGTATAACCCTTCCTAGAGCGAACTTTGAGCTCATGGTGAACCTTTGTTACTAAGGGGCATACGGCGTCAATAACCGTGCCACCGTTGGTCTGGGCGTCGGCAATCACTGACGGAGGGGAGCCGTGGGCGCTCAACATCAAGGGAGATCCATTGGGAACCTCGGAAACATCGTCTACGAATACCACACCCAAACTCTTGAAATGGTCGACCACAAATTGATTGTGAACTATCTCGTGGTAGCAGTAGACCGGCGGAGCGAAGACTTTGGTCATCCAGTCCAAGGCCTTGATCGCCTTCTCCACGCCGGCACAAAAGCCGCGAGGCGATGCAAGGAGGACCTTGTCGACGTTCATGAAACCAGCCTAACGAGATACACCGCTGGGACGGGACCTAGTCTTAGAGGGTGTCGGGCGCCGTAATTTCCTCAGTTTCTCCCACGTCGCCAGCGGCGGCGGTCGGGCTGCTGGTGGGTGACACCATTACCTCTATTAATGACGTTCCGCCGACGGACGTAATTGAGTATCAGCGCTTAACCGATGGTGACAGTGTCGTCCTTCTCGTTCAACGAGACGAAGAGGAACTGCTCCGGAGATTCACCATCACCAAAGAAGCCGGCCAACCACTTGGTATCACCGTCGAAAGTGCTGTATTCGATCGCATCCGAACCTGTGACAACCACTGCAGCTTTTGCTTCATCTACCAATTGCCAAAGGGCATGCGGCGGAGTCTGTACATCAAAGATGACGACTATCGCCTCTCGTTCCTCTATGGCAACTACACGACCATGACACGTTTCACCGAGTTCGACCTGGAACGCGTAATCGATGAGGGACTTTCCCCTCTGTACGTATCAATACACACCACCAACCCAGAGCTACGCGCGGACATGCTTAGGAATCCTCGGGGCGCCACGTCTCTCCGTTGGCTAGGCGCACTATTGGACCTTGGGATTGCGGTGCACGGACAAGTTGTTCTCTGCCCCGAAGTTAACGATGGAGATCATCTCGAAGAGACTCTCGGTGATGTCCTAACGAAATACGCCAGCTTGCGAACGCTAAGTGTGGTGCCAGTGGGAGTTTCTATCTTCTCGACTGAAGAGACGATGAGGCCGATGACGCGCGAGGAGGCGCTTCGAACAATCGAATCTGTCGAACGCTGGTCCAGTGTGGCCCTATCTGTTGTTGGCCGACCTCTTTTTTATGCCAGCGACGAGCTGTACTTGCTGGCCGGCTTGCCGACACCTGAGGTCAATGATGAGGACATCGTTGACCTCATCGAAAACGGGGTGGGACTTTCAGCAACGTTCATCGATAGTTTTCTCAACAGCACACCCATGAACTCCCTCGGCACCGGTTTCTTTCAGAGTGTCGACGGGGCTCCAGCTTTGGGTTACCGTGCGCCTCGCTTGAGTGGCGAAGTGCCAACGAATGGCGCCGTTCAAGAACAACTCTGCATCCTCACCGGGGAGTATGGCGCCGAGGTGCTGGGCTCAGTGATAACTGACGGTGACGTTGAGATTCGCTCTGTACGTAACGATTACTTCGGTGGCAACATCAAGGTTGCAGGCCTAATGACGGGTGCCGACATCTCTAGAACCATGCTGGAGGGTGGTCTCGAGGGCGTTCGTTTCGTTCTACCTGACGTCTGCCTGTCAGAGGGACGCTTCCTCGATGGTCTTACACCAGCCGAGCTCCCAGCTTTCGTAGATATTGTGCCAACTAGTGGGGTTGCGCTTCGCGAGTATCTTGATATGTGGCGATCTGACAGGAGCAAGCGTCCATGAAGCCACAAGTAGTCATTGTGGGGCGCCCCAATGTCGGGAAGTCCTCACTCGTAAACCGTCTCGCTGGACGGAGGGTTGCTGTCGTCGAGGAACACCGTGGAGTTACACGCGACCGTAAAACCTTTGAAGTCGAATGGACTGGTTCGAAGTTCGACGTGGTCGACACCGGTGGATGGCTCCAGTCAGGCGACGCCCTGGAAGAGAAGGTCTCGCAGCAAGCGGTAGCAGCCCTTGATCAGGCAGCTCTTATCTTGTTGGTAGTCGACGCTGCGGTTGGGATGACCGACGAAGACCAGTCAGCTGCACGGTGGGTCCTGCGAACTGGTCGGCCAGCAATGCTCATCGCCAACAAGGTTGACGACAATTCTCAAGAAGCACTGATCTGGGAATTTATTGGCCTTGGAATGGGTGAACCATTCCCCGTTAGTGCGCTCCACGGTCGTGGTTCTGGAGACTTGCTCGACCGTCTTGTCGAGCACCTGAACCAGTACGAGGCGGAAGCAAAATTGGTTGACATCGAAGATGAGCCGATTGATGAAGAGTCGCTGCGGGTCGCCATCGTCGGACGACCCAATGTGGGGAAGTCCACTCTGTTTAATCGGTTGATCGGTGAAGAACGTTCCGTGGTTCACGACATGCCCGGAACGACCAGAGACGCAGTTGACACCGTTGTTGACACCCCGCATGGCCGAATCCGCTATATCGATACAGCCGGTATGCGCAAGAAAGCCCGTACTGAAGCCGGGCTCGAGACGTACGCAGTCCTTCGAAGCCTCGAGGCCCTCGATCGTGCCGATATTGCCGTTCTAGTTATTGACGCTACTCAAGGTGCCACTGGCCAGGATCAGCGTTTGGCTGAGAGAATTTCGGCTGCTGGTTGTCCAGCTGTAGTGGTACTAAATAAGTGGGAGCTACTCGACGCTGAACAGCGTCTGGAGTGTGTGGCCACGGTAGCCGACAAGCTCGCATTCCTGGGAGACGCTCCCGTGCTGAAGGCGTCGGCCCTCACCGGTAAGGGTGTGCACAAACTATTGCCAGCGCTTACCGATAGCGCTGCGTCGTACGAGAAGCGCGTACCAACTGGTGCTTTGAATCGTGCCATTCGAGACATCCAGATGAAGCAACATGCCCCATCAGGACGAATCCGTTACGCCGTGCAGGGTGCAGTGGAACCACCGACCTTCACGCTGTTCTGCTCTGGTCGATTGCCTCAGACATATTTGCGTTACGTAGAGCGTTCGCTCCGAGAACGGTTCGAATTTGGAAGCACTCCCTTGCGCATTCGAGTTCGAGTTGACTAATCATGAATTGGTGCGAGGCCTGCGAGCGGCCTGAAGATTCAGACACCTGCACTCAGTGTGGCGCGAACGTTGGCTCCATTGAACGAGCGCCAATACCCTGGCGCTGGCGACTGTTTCTCGTTGCTACCGTTATCTATGTAATTTGGCGAATTTACCAATTGGTAAATTGGTTGACCTGAGGAGTAAATATGGCTATCTACGCACTTGGAGATCGGGTTCCCTCAATACACCCTGACGCATTCGTCCATCCCGACGCAACCGTGATCGGCGACGTCACTATCGGTGCTCAATCTTCTATTTGGCCCGCCGCCGTTCTCCGTGGCGACTACGGCACCATTGTGATTGGTGAGAGAACCTCCATTCAAGATGGCGCAGTCGTGCACGCAGTAGAAGCCTTTCCTACAATTGTGGGAAACGATGTCGTAGTCGGCCACCTAGCCCATTTGGAAGGTTGCGTGATTCACGATGGCTCTCTCGTAGGGAGTGGCTCCATTGTGCTTCACCACGCTCACGTCCACACCGGCGCCACGGTGGGTGCTGGGGCAGTGGTGACAAATAACCAAATTGTCCCCGAGGATGCTCTCGCAGTGGGAATCCCAGCCAAGATCAAGGACGGGGCCAGCAGTCGACCCCTCATCGAAGCCTCCGCCGCTGTCTACGTTGCCAACACCCTTCGCTACAAGCAAGAACTAAAGAGATTGGACTAACCATGCAAATTGCTCGTGCAAACAACCGATTGCTGCTTCACGAGGAAGGTCGATTCTTCGAGATTGAAGGAGCTGACGACCAATATGGGTTTGGTGTCGGCTCCGTGCTCGGACACCTCGAGACCCTTAAGCGAGGTGCTGAAATCGCTGCACCTGAGACTCTCCAGGCTCCGTTTCCCTGCCCAACCCAAATCTTCGCCGTAGGGCTCAACTACAAAAATCATGCTGCCGAAATGGACCTACCCCTGCCGGTAACACCGATGGTGTTCGCGAAATTTGCATCCTGCATCGCCGATCCCAACACAGATGTGCACATCCCTGGAGACACAACCGACTGGGAGGCTGAGCTCGTCATCGTGGTTGGTCGTAATGGCCGCAATATCGCAGCGTCAGATGCTTCTTCGTACATTGCTGGCTACATGGTTGGACAGGACGTTTCCGAGCGAACGGTACAAATGGCATCATCTCCAGCACAGTTCAGTATGGGAAAGAGTTTTGAGAACTTCGCGCCGATGGGACCCTGGTTTACTTCGGCCGATGAGATCGAAAATCCGAATGACCTTCTGATTCAATGCTCCCTCAACGACAACTTGATGCAAAACGAATCCACCGAGGACATGGCCTTTTCCGTTCCCGAGATTGTTGCCTTCATCTCCTCGGTGTGTGAACTGCGAACTGGGGATCTGATATTCACCGGAAGCCCGGCCGGGGTAGGACAGGGCCAGAATCCCAAGCGTTTCCTCAGAGACGGTGACGTCCTATCAACCTCAATTGAGAAGCTCGGAACGATTACCAATACGTTTCGTCGTGCAAAGTCATAATGACGACTAACGAACGCAAGGGTTCAACACAACACACGAGAGAAGTTCTCGCCGCCAGTCTCGGCTCACTCCCGTTTGAAGATCGATCAGATTTCGAACGAGCTTCTCGAGGGAAATTGGCCGACGCGCTCGAGCGTCAGATAATCGGTCGATTCGGGCAAGCGGTATGGGATTTAGATGCTTACGACTTCGAAGAGGCCGATGGTTCTGACTCTGTTCATCCAAGTTTGTGGCGTCAAGCACAGTTGAACAACCACTCTGGGCTCTTTCAAGTGACCGACGGTATTTATCAAGTGCGTGGCCTGGATATCTCAAATATCACATTCATTCGTGGTCATGAAGGGTGGATAATTATCGACCCTCTCACTGGGACTGAAACGGCGGCGGCAGCCCTGCAGTTAATCAATAGTCACTTTGGCGAACGACCGGTCAAGGCAGTGATCTACACGCACTCGCACACTGATCACTTTGGAGGCATCCTTGCTGTTGTGTCCGAGGAGGAGGTAGCTAACGGAACCGTCGACATCTTTGC
>WLKR01000107.1 GCA_009701115.1 Actinomycetota bacterium
CGCCGCTTCGAACAACGGTGTGGAGTACGTTCGCGAGCTCGCCGCTTCGGCCTGGATTGGAACGGCCGGCCGGCACAAGGTCTACATCATCGACGAAGTCCACATGTTGACCAAGGCCTCCTCGAACGCGCTGCTGAAGACTCTGGAAGAACCACCCCACGGGGTCGTCTTTGTCTTGGCCACCACCGATCCGCACAAGGTGCTTGACACCATTAAGTCCCGAACGCAGCATCTCGAGTTTCGACTCATCGCTCCCAACGTCTTGGGTGAACTTCTGAATGATGTCGTCACGCGAGCCGCCCTCACCGTCGACGGCAACTCGGTTGACATCGCTGTGCAGCGGGCCAAGGGATCGGCTCGAGACGCCCTCAGTGCGCTTGATCAGATCGTGGCCTCGGGTCTCAGCTCCGACGTGCGCCCCGACTTCGAAGCACTCTTCGCCGCGTTCGCCGAAAGTGACGCCGTGGCTGCATTGACCCAACTGGCCCGACTGGCGCGAGACGGGTGGGACCCCGAGCAGCTCGCGGAGAATTTGATTTCCGAACTACGCCAGGCCTTCTTGCTCTTGGTGGCGCCCGAGGTATCCGACCTCTACGCCGGTGACCGCGAACGGCTCGCCGCGTGGGGTCAGCAGTTTGGGTTGCCTAAGACGGTTCGGATTATTGAGGCCCTCGGCAAGACGGTGCGCGAGATGCATAGCGCTCCGGACCCGACCGTTGTCTTAGAAGTGACCGTGGCCCGCCTGACCCATCCCGAACTCGACAACGATGTGGCGGCCCTGCTCGAGCGCGTGGCCAAGCTGGAAAAGCAGGTGGCCCAGGGTGGTTCGGCGGCGGCGCCGACGCCTCCGGCCCCGAGAACACCGACACCATCGCGGCCCATCGCTGGTCTCCAGCGGACCGGCACACCCGTGCCTCAACCCACCCCGGCGACCCCAGCACCAACTGAACCTGTCGCGGCGGCGGCTTCGTCCGAAGAGCCAGTGGCGGAGCCCGTGGCCGTTGCGGCCACCCCGGTATCGCCCGATCTGTCCTCGCTGACGTTGAGTGATGTGGTGTCACGCATTGAGAGCACCGTCATGCCGACGTTGATGCGTTCGGCCCAGGCACTTCTGCGTACGTCCGAGTGGCGTTCGTTTGAGGGGGGCGTCTTGACGATTGCCCTCACTGGTTCGGGCCTGCGAAGTGCGGCCGAGCGAATCGAAGATGGTTTGCGCAAGGCCCTTGATGTGGAGTTCGGTGCACGCATTCAGTTGGCGTGGACCTTCGACGGGGTGGCCCCCGTTGATCCGGCAGCGCCGGTCGCTTCCAGCGTTCGGATGGCGGAAGAGGCCGAGGTGAGCTACGAAGAGATTGATGACAGCCCCGTTCTCACGCATGACTTCCAAGCGCACATACTGAAGGAAGCCTTTCCGAACGCTGAAGAGGTCTAGTGAGTTATCCCCCTTCGCTCCAGTCGGTCATAGACGAGCTCGGTCGATTCCCCGGAGTTGGTCCTAAGTCGGCCCAGCGGATTGCCTTTTGGTTAATGCGTCAGCCTGACGAGGATGCTCGCCGACTGGTGGAGTCCATTCTTTCGATGAAATCGAGTCTGTCGCTCTGTCCGCAGTGCTGCAATATTTCGGAGAACAACGGCGTCTGTTCGCTCTGTAGTGACTCGCGCCGGGACGGCTCCATTCTCTGCGTCGTCGAAGAGCCCCGTGACGTACTCGCGATTGAACGGTCGAATGCGTTCCGCGGTCGCTACCACGTACTTCACGGCCTGATTAATCCCCTCGAAGGCGTCACTCCGGATCGACTGAAAGTGCGCGAACTCTTACAGCGCCTCCATGACGACACCATCCAAGAAGTGATCTTGTCGTTGAGCCCAACGGTGGAGGGCGACGCCACGACGCTCTACCTCTCCAAGCAACTCGCCGACACCGGACTGCGAGTCACCCAAGTGGCCACCGGTTTGCCGGTCGGTGGCGACATGGAGTTTGCCGATGATCAAACGATTGGGCGTGCCCTTGAAGGTCGCCGAGTGCTCTCGCAGGGGTTAGCGAACTAACCAATCGTCATCATGCAGATGACGCCGAGAACGATGCAGTAGACCCCGAAAATCCACAGTGTGTGTGTCGTAAACCACTTGGCTAGAAACTTCACCGAGAAGTACGCGGCGAAACAGGACACGACGGCGGCGACGAGGGCTCGGACCCGGATACCATCGCCCATCGGACCGAGGAGATCGGGGATTTTGTATATTCCCGCTAGGAAAATGACGGGTGTGGCCAGCAGAAAGCTGAACTCGGCCGCGTCGGCGTGGTTGAGCCCCCGTAAGAGTCCGGCCACCATGGCGACGCCGCTGCGTGAAATTCCCGCGAAAAGTGCCGCGATCTGCGAGCTACCAACAATGGTGGCGTTGGTCGTGCCGAGGTTGCCGAGCTGGTGACGAGCATCGCGGTGGGCGACGCGACGACGAATGAGTTCACCCACCAACATGATCACGCCGTTAATGGTGAGAAAGATGGCCGCGTAGTGGGGCTTCGAAAATATTGATCGCAGCTTGTGCTCGAAAATGAGCCCGACTAAGCCGACGGGAATCGTGCCGAGCACGATGAGAAAGAGGAGTCGATAGCGCGCATCGGTGGTGGGTCGGTTGACGGTCCAGAGCGATGACGGACCTTCATCTCGTGCGCGACCAAGCTGAACTAGGAGTCCGCGAAACAGATCGATCCAGGTCGCGCGGTAGTAGGCGATGAGCCCAAAGGCGGTGCCGACGTGGAGGGCGACGAGGAGGGGGAGAAAGTAGCTGTCGGGTTGCGATTGGGCCTGGGCCATCTCGGTCCAGCCAAATAATTTGGGGAAGAGCACGGCGTGGCCGAGACTCGAAACGGGGAAGAGTTCAGTGACTCCCTGCAGAAGTCCCATCAAGAGGGCTTGGTACCAGGGCAAGACGGCGGCGGTAATCATGGACTCACGCTACGCCTGGTGTTCGACTCTCCTCGTCATACGGCAGACTTAAGCGATGCGATTCTTAACCATTGTCCGCCACTGCGAAGCCGAACCGGGTACCGACGACTTCGCCCGGACCCTGACTGATCGTGGTCGCCGCCAGGCCGAAGAGATTCGCACGCGTGTTTTAGACAGTGGGCAGTTGGCACAGTACGGACCCGTGACGGCCCTCGTGAGCTCGTCCGCCCGCACCCGTGAGACCTACGCCCTCGGCTTTGCCGGTACGGCCTTTGTCCACGCCCTGGAAACCAGTGAGTTGGTTTACAACGGTCAACGTGAAGTGACTCCCTACGAAGTCCTCGAGCAGCTGGCCGCAATTGATCCCGTGCGCGAGTCCCTACTCGTGATTGGTCACTTTCCCTGGGTCTGGCAACTCGTCAGCGACCTCACTGAAGAAATGCCTGAACCACTGGTCTCCGACTACCCCCTAGGCACAGCCGTCGTACTCGCTATTTCCGAGGACGAGCAAGTTGGACTGCGCCACTACGAGGTGGCCGCGGTTTTTATACCGACGATTTAGAGCGCGCGAAGAATCGCCGCGTCACCTTGTCCGCCACCACCACAGAGGGCGACAGCAGCAACGCCACCACCACGGCGACGAAGCTCGTAGAGCGCGGTGAGCGCAACGCGGGTACCGGACATGCCGAGGGGGTGACCCATGGCAATCGCACCACCGTTGACGTTGATCTTGTCTTCGCTGATTCCGAGTTCATCGGCTGACGAAAGGCCAACGGCGGCGAACGCCTCATTGATTTCGAACAGGTCGATGTTCTTGACGTCGATACCGGCCTTAGCGGCGGCCTTCAAGATGGCGCGGCTGGGCTGGTTCAACAGTGAGGCGTCGGGACCGGCGACCTGGCCGTAACTAAGGATTTCACCGATTGGGGTGAGGCCGAGTTCCTTAGCCTTGGCGGCCGACATGACGAGCACGGCGGCGCCACCGTCGGAAATCTGCGATGCGTTTCCGGCGGAGATGGTGCCTTCCTTGTCGAAAGCGGGACGGAGAGCGGCGAGTGATTCGGCCGTCGTCTCGCCACGTACGCCTTCGTCGATGGAGACCACAATGGGGTCACCCTTGCGCTGGGCAATGGAGACGTTCACGATTTCTTCGGTGAACTTGCCGGCGGCTGTAGCGGCGGCGGCGAGCTGGTGGGAACGAGCCGAGAACTCGTCTTGACGCTGGCGGGTGATGCGGCCGGCGTTGTAGCGATCGGTGCCGAGGCCCATGGCGACGTTGTCGAAGGCACAGGTGAGTCCGTCGAACATCATCGAGTCGATGACCTTCTGGTCGCCAATGCGGTATCCGGCACGAGCGTTAGGCAGCAAGTACGGAGCGTTTGTCATTGACTCCATGCCACCGGCGACGACGATGTCGGCCTCACCGGAGCGGATCATGAGGTCGGCCTGGTAAATCGTCTGGAGACCTGAGAGGCAGACCTTGTTGATGGTCGTCGCGTGGACGCTCATCGGGATGCCACCGTTAACGGCAGCCTGGCGAGCGGTGATCTGGCCCTGACCGGCTTGGATGGCCTGACCCATGAGGACGGCTTCCACGAGTGCGGGGTCAACACCGGCGCGCTGCATGGTGGCGGCAATGGCGTAACCACCGAGGTCTTGAGCGCTGAGCGAAGCGAATACTCCAGAAAGTTTTCCTATTGGGGTACGGGCTCCGGCGACGATAACGGTGCGTGACATGAACTCTCCTCATCTCGATGCGTGAGCATCAACTTCTGTCACACTAGACGAGGAACGACCCCCCTTACTCGGCGGTAACATCGAAAACTATGAGCGAACTACTTGATGCCGTCCGAGCCGGAGCCGACGCGGAAACGCTGGCCTCCCTTCCTATGCCCGCCACCACGCGAGCCGTCTTTGTCCGCCGCGAAGACGCTGACATGTTCCAGGGCATGGCCAGCAGCGACAAGGACCCCCGTCAGAGTTTGAAGATGGGTGAAGTCCCGTTGCCCGAACTGGCACCGGACGAAGTCTTCATCGCCGTCATGGCCTCGTCAATCAATTTCAACACGGTGTGGACCAGTATTTTCGAACCACTTCCCACCTTTGGATTCTTGGACCGCCTCGGCAAGGAGTCCGTCTGGGGTAAGCGCCACGCTCTCGACTACCACGTTGTTGGTTCAGACGCGTCGGGCGTTGTGGTCCG
>WLKR01000108.1 GCA_009701115.1 Actinomycetota bacterium
CGTTGAGCGGCTTCGCCAAGACTTTTTCCTCACCATCGATAGCCCTCAACGTCCCCAATAAGACGACGCCCAAGCATCGCCGTAATGCGAATCGCAATCGCAAAAACTATGGCATTAACGACCATCGTGGACCCGAGGTCGCCACGCCAAAATTGGAGATTGCCAGAGAGGGTCGCACCAATAGTCAGAACCACTGGAGCAAGAAAACCAACGGCGAGGCCAATCGCCGAGGGCATCCACCAGGCCGCCGCCTTGAAGTCACCAATGCCTTCGCGACCCAACTGCCCCGCGACGTATCCCACGAGGAGCCCGACAGCAATAAAGAGTCCAAACGGTGTGCTGACGTGGGCGTCAAAGAGTGCGCCCGTAGTCGCTCCCGCCACCATCGCCGGCGGAGTGCCCCCCAGGAGACCAACGACCAGAGTCCATAGCCAAATGCCCATAATCACGACACCGCCAATCCGAAGATTGGAGAGGACCGACAATTGAATCGCCGTAATAACGATGCTGGACACAATCACGCGCACGACCCAGAGGTTCACGTACCGGGCTCCCACGCAATCACCGTGACGTACGCAAGATGCCGCAGATCCGCCACAGGCTTCAGTTTGATGTCGTACGTCGTTGCACCTGGAGTAAGCGTTACGCCCGCGACTTTGGCCACGGGGAGGCCGGCCGGGAAGAGGCCACCGCGCAGTCCGTTGGTCGCAAAGACCGTGCCCGGTGTCAAGGTGGCCTTCAGCGGAACAGCCGTCACGCTGAGATCGTGGTTGAGACCCCGACCACTCACGATGGCGTTGACTTTGCCGTCACCGAAGGTGCAACCGATCGAACTGGCTGCATCGGTCAGCAACTGAATCGTGGCACCATGCAGCGTCGTGGCGACGACCCGTCCGATCAGACCACCGTTACCGACGACGGGCATGCCTACCAAGACGCCTTCATTCGTACCCTTAGAAATACCGATAGTGGCGATGAAGTTGGTTGGAGACCGCTCATTCACCTGGGCCGTGATGGTGGGCAGATCATTGACGTAGGGGACATCGAGAGCGGCCGAGAGTTGACGCAGCTGACGATCGATTGACGCTGACTCGTTGGCACGTAGCTGGGCTTGACCGAGTTGGTATCGCAGTTGCTTGTTTTGCGCCACAATCTCGGAATAGTTGAGGGCACCCGACGAGAGGTGGCCAATAGGACGGGCAATGAGTTCTATTGTCCAGGCGAAGGGCGACACGATGACGTTGCCAGTTGAACGCAGTCCACTCATCACACCACCCGTGAATTGGAAAGCGCCCAACATGACGGTGGCGACCACGAGTCCTCCCACCGCACGGCGTCGTCGCTTAGAAATTGCCACGGACTATCGAGACTGCGTCGTCTTCAACATCTGGTTGAAGAAGTCAATCTCCTCGAGGCATCGTCCACTGCCGATAGCCACGCAATTCAATGGATCTGGGGCAATCACAATCGGCATGTTGGTCTCGGACTGCAGGCGAGCGTCAAGACCGTGGAGCAACGCACCACCACCGGTCAGAACGATGCCGCGCTCCATGAGGTCGGCAGCCAATTCTGGCGGTGTGCGGTCCAGGGTGACCTTTACGGCGTCAACGATGGCCTGGACTGGCTCGCTGATGGCCTCACGAATCTGTTCCGTTGAGATAGAGACAGTCTTTGGCAGACCAGTAACGAGGTCTCGTCCACGAATTTCTGCGCGAAGCTCTTCTTGTAGCGGGAATGCAGAACCCAGTTGAATCTTGAGTTCTTCAGCCGTGCGCTCACCTAGGGCCAGGCGGAACGTCTTCTTGACGTAGTCAACAATGGCTTCATCGAGCTCGTCTCCGCCCACGCGAATGGACTGACTAGTCACAATGCCACCCAGTGAGATCACGGCCACTTCGGTCGTACCTCCACCGATGTCTACAACCATGTTTCCTGTGGGCTCGCTGATCGGGAGACCGGCGCCAATGGCGGCGGCCATGGGTTCTTCGATGATGTATGCCTTGCGGGCACCGGCGTACTCAGCCGCTTCTGTCACAGCGCGCTTCTCGACACCGGTAATACCAGAAGGGACACAAATAACCATGCGCGGTTTAGCGAAGCGACGCTGGTGGACGCGATGAATGAAGTAGCGAAGCATCGTTTCACAGATATCGAAGTCGGCGATCACGCCGTCTTTCAGTGGGCGAATAGCCTGAATGTTGCTCGGCGTACGACCGATCATGCGCTTGGCTTCGGCGCCTACTGCGAGCGGCTTGCCCGTGAGGACATTGACGGCCACCACAGAGGGCTCGTTGAGGACGATGCCGCGACCCTTGACGTACACCAAGGTGTTCGCTGTACCGAGGTCCACAGCCATATCGCGCCCGAGGAGATTAAACCGACTTTCGCCCATGAATTAAACCTTGTCTGAAGGCGCGAAGGTGCGCCGAAGTACTACTAAGGCTAGGCGAAAATCAAGAAATTAGGTAGTAGTACGAATTAGGCGAGATTTGGGAAGAACAAGGCGATTTCACGGGCCGCGGCCTCGGGTGAGTCGGAACCGTGAATGAGGTTCTCCCCCATCTCTATGGCGAGGTCGCCGCGAATGGTGCCCGGAGCAGAATCCTTGGGATTAGTGGCACCCATGAGGTTGCGGACAACCTTGAACGTCTCACCGGGTCCCTCGATGACAAGGAGCAGGGCAGGACTGCGCGTGATAAACGCTACGAGGTCGCTAAAGAAGGGCTTGCCGGCGTGTTCGCCGTAGTGCTGTTCGGCCGTAGCCCGGTCGATGGTTCGAAGCTCGGCCGCAACGACGCTGAGCTGCTTACGCTCCAGGCGAGCAACAATCTCTCCAATAAGACGGCGCTCAACGCCGTCAGGCTTAACGATGACAAAAGTGCGATCCACGAATGAAAATCTAACAGAGGTTGACTACCGGTGTTGATGGGGCAGCGCCAGGAGGCCCGCCCGAACATCACCAACTAAGTAGAGGCTCCCCGCCACGATGATTTGGTCATCTTCGCCCGAGAGTTCGCGGGCGTGTCGCACGGCCTCGCGAGGATCGAGCACCACTGTTGCGTGCGCCCCTCGGCTCACAATGAACTCCGCAATCAAGTCGGCTTTCTGCGTTCGCGGTGAAAGCGGTTCGCAAACTATGAACTCATCTACACCAATCGCTAATAGTGGCTCAATCATGTCGGCGATTTCTCGACCGGTCAGCATTCCAAGAACGACTCGACGCTGTCCAGCGAGATGAAAGGCTTCTTCCAATGTCTCAGCCAGAGAGATGACGCCGGCTGGATTATGGGCCCCGTCAATCATGATGAGTGGGTAGTGCTCGAGCACTTCCATTCGACCGGCAATCGAGGCCAGCCCGAATACGGCTTCGACGACATCCTCGGTTAGGGCGCGGCCCAAGAAGGATTCCGTGGCGACAAGGGCCGTTAGGGCATTCATGCCTTGATGTATGCCGTGGAGTGTTAAGAGAACTTGGTGATACTCCCCCATGGGCGTGTGCAAGTCGAGCATTCGGCCGCCGACTGCAAGATCATTGCGCTCCAGGGCAAAGTCTCGGCCGAGTCGAATAAGCGGCGAACCCAGTTCGGCCACCCGGGCTTCGGCAATCTCGACCACGGTTTCATCGATCGTGCCAAGGACGGCGATGCCACTAGTGCGGAATATTCCCACCTTGTCTGACGCTATTTCGGCGACCGAGTTACCAAGTACGGATGTGTGATCCAAGGAAACATTGGTCAACACAGAGACGTCAGCATCAATGACGTTCGTGGAGTCCCAGGTACCGCCCATGCCTACTTCGATAACCGCGACGTCAACGCCCATATCCGAAAAGTGCAGGAAGGCCGCCACGGTGAGAAGCTCAAAACGAGTCAGGACGATCCCAGTGGCAGTCTCAACGTCGGCCAGCCGCGAAATCAGCATCGTGAACTGCTCATCGCGCACCGGTTCACCATTGAGGAGAATCCGCTCGTTTACCCGGTGCAAATCGGGGGACACAAAGGTGCCGACACTCAATCCCCACTCGTGCAGCAGATTGCTGATCAGCGTGGTCGTTGTTCCCTTGCCATTAGTCCCCGTCACGTGAATCTTCGAATAGTCGTGATGAGGGTCGGCGAGAGCCGCCAAAGTATCGTGAATCGGCTGCAGGGTGGGGATGTCCGAGCGGTTAGGGGCAACCTTTTCAAAGTCAATATGACTTTCCAACCACGCGTTCGCCTGAGCGAATCGAGCAAACCGCACGCTATTAGCTGGCGCGACGGGCGCGCGTCGCTTTGCGCATCGTCAAGACGGGTGACTCTTCCTTGCGGACCGATGCAGCCGTCACGGTGCACCGAACGACATCCTTGCGCCCGGGCAGATCGAACATGGTGTCAAGAAGCACGTCTTCCAGGATGGAGCGCAGACCTCGGGCGCCCGTTCCGCGAGTGAGGGCCAAGACCGCGACCGCATCGAGCGCCTCTGGTTCGAACTCCAGTTCAACGCCGTCCATCTCAAAGACCCTCTGATACTGCTTAACGAGAGAGTTCTTGGGCTCCGAGAGCACTTGGACGAGCATCGATTCGTTGAGCTGCTGAACTGCGCCAATGACGGGCAGTCGGCCAATGAACTCTGGGATCAATCCGAACTTGACCAAGTCTTCGGGCAAGACGTGTTTGAAAATCGACTCTTCCTGCGAGGCCACCGTCTCCACGTTCTGTCCGAACCCGATGCTCTTCTTGCCGAGACGACGCTCAATGACCTGCTCGAGACCGGCGAACGCGCCGCCGACAATGAACAGGATGTTGGCGGTGTCGATCGTGATGAATTCCTGGTGCGGGTGCTTGCGCCCACCCTGTGGCGGGACCGAAGCGGTCGTGCCCTCGAGAATCTTTAGAAGCGCCTGCTGCACCCCTTCACCCGAGACGTCACGGGTAATAGAAGTGTTCTCAGACTTCCGGGCGATCTTGTCGAGCTCGTCGATATAGATAATGCCGCGCTCGGCTCGCTTGACATCAAAGTCCGCTGCCGTCAGCAACTTGAGCAGAATGTTCTCAACATCTTCGCCGACGTAGCCGGCTTCCGTAAGAGCCGTGGCGTCAGCAATCGCGAAGGGGACGTTAAGCATGCGCGCCAAAGTCTGAGCCA
>WLKR01000109.1 GCA_009701115.1 Actinomycetota bacterium
CGCGTCGGTTGGTTCGACGCCGTCATGCTGCGTCAAGCGGCCCGACTTAACTCGCTCACTGAAATCGCCATCACCAAGCTCGACGTTCTCGACACCCTCGACACCATCAAGGTCTGCGTTGGTTACGAGAGCAACGGTCAGCGCTTCGAGTACCCGCCGTATCACCAGTCGACGATGCACGACGTCACGCCGATCTACGAAGAGTTGCCCGGTTGGCTCAGTGACCTCTCCGGATTCACCTCCTTTGACGAGTTGCCGAAGAACGCGCAGGACTACATCTCGTTCCTGAGCAAGGTCACCGGCATCAAGATCTCCGTCGTTGGCGTGGGGCCTGGTCGCGACCAGTTCGTTCAACCCTCGTGAAGCGAGCCGTCGTCGTCGGTTCCGGCGCGCGTGAACACGCGATTGCCTGGGGACTCGCCCGCGACGGTGCCGAGGTAACAGTTACGCCCGGCAATGCCGGTATGGCCGCCGGTGGCCTGCGCTGCGTTTCGACGTCACCGGTTGAGCTCGAGGCCGAGCTCTTTGTTATTGGACCCGAGACCCCGCTGGTGGCCGGTCTGGCCAACACGTTGCGGGCCCAGGGCAAGATCGTCTTCGGTCCGAACGCCGACGGGGCCCAGCTCGAAGGCTCCAAGGCCTACATGAAGGAGTTCTTGGCTTCGGCCAACGTGGCCACCGCGGCCCACGGCGCCTTCAGCGACGTTGACGAGGCCCTCAAGTTTCTCGACACCATGAAGCCGCCCTACGTCGTGAAGACCGACGGTCTCGCCGCGGGAAAGGGTGTACTGGTCACCAATTCACTGGCCGAGGCCCAACAAGACATTCGCGACAAACTCTCGGGATCGGCCTTCGGTGCCGCGGGGAGCACCGTTGTTATTGAAGAGGGTCTCATCGGCACGGAGTGTTCACTGCTGGTGCTCTGTGACGGTCACCGGGCCGAGGCCCTCGTGCCAGCTCGGGACTTCAAGCGTGTTGGAAATGGTGACTCCGGTCCGAACACCGGTGGGATGGGGGCCTTCGCCCCGCTCGAATCGATGACCGCCGACGATGTCGAGCGCGTCATGCAGACCATCGTGCAGCCCACCATGCGTGAACTCTCGCGCCGGGGGATCGAGTATCGCGGCGTGCTCTACGCCGGCATCATGATGACGGTCGATGGACCCAAGCTCTTGGAGTACAACGTGCGGTTTGGGGACCCCGAAACTGAAGTCATTGTGCCCCTTATTAGTAGCGACCTTTTCGAGTTGCTGAGTGACGTGGCCCAGGGTTCGCTGCACGCCGCGCCAACGTTTAGCTCGGCTCACGCCGTGACCATCGTGGTGGCCGCTCCGGGCTACCCCCAGGCGCCCCAAACGGGCGATGTCATCGAGGGTCTCGGTGACGACGGCCAACTCGAGACGTCGATTCCCAATGTGACGGTCTTTCACGCGGGCACGAAGCGCAACGACGAAGGTCAGTTCGTCACGGCCGGTGGTCGCGTCTTGACCGTCACGGCCGTAGCGAAGTCGCGTCGTGAGGCGCGCACCTTGGCCATCACTTCCGCTTCAACAATTTCGTTTCCGGGTCGCGTTATGCGGACCGACATCGCAGAAAAGGACTAGAGCATGATTTCTCGTTACGCCCCGAAAGATGTGGCCGCCCTCTTTACCGACGAGCACCGGTTCGACACCATGCTCGAGGTCGAACTACTCGCCGCCGAAGCGCTCGTCGACCAGGGCGTGGTCCCGGCCGCTGACGCCGCCACGTTACGAAGTCGCCGTCCCGTTGTCGATGCCGCCTTCGTGGCGGACGTCAATGCTCGCGAAGAGATCACGAATCACGACACGGCCGCCTTCGTCGACATCGTGCAAGACCGCATAGGCATGCCCGAAGGGGCGTGGATTCACTACGGCCTGACCTCGTCTGACGTCGTCGACACCGCGCTCTGCAAGGTGTTGACCGACGCTATGGACATTGTGATTACCGAAGTGCGGGCCTTTCGTGACGCCTTGACCACGCGAGCCGTTGAAAGTATTGACTGGCCCATCACTGGTCGCACCCACGGCATGCACGCCGAGCCCACCACCTACGGAGCCAAGTTCGCCCTGTTTGCACTGCAGGCCAACCGGGACCTCGAGCGGGTTGAGAATGCCCGCCGGGCCATTGCGGTCGGCAAGCTCTCCGGGGCCGTCGGCACCTTCTCCAACATCGATCCCGAGGTGGAGAACTTTGTCTGCACGCGCTTGGGTCTCGCTCCCGTGCCGGCCACGCAGGTCATCGCCCGTGACCGTCACGCCGAAGTCCTCTACTCCCTGGCGGCCGTTGGTACGACGATTGAACAAGTCGCGCTCGAAGTTCGCCACCTCGCCCGGAGTGAAGTCGGCGAGGCCGAAGAGCCATTCGGCAAGGGTCAAAAGGGTTCCTCGGCCATGCCGCACAAGCGCAACCCTGTCTTGTCGGAACGGCTCTGCGGCTTGGCCCGCGTGTTGCGGGGTTACCTCGTATCGGGTCTCGAAGACGTGGCGCTGTGGCACGAACGGGACATCAGTCACTCCAGCGTGGAGCGCGTGGTTATGCCTGACGCCCTGCAGCTCTGTGTCTACATGTTGCGTAAGGCCACTGGTCTGGCTTCTGGACTGGTCCTCAAGCCCGAGCGGGCGCTCGAGAATCTCGAAGTGCACTCCCTCGGTCTGGTCTTTTCGCAGTCGATCCTGTTGGCCCTCGTGGACTCGGGTATGAGTCGTGACGATGCCTATCGCATCGTGCAGGCCGCCGCCCGTCGTTCGGTCGAGACCCGCGAGAACTTCCGCGTCGTCATCGCCCAGGACAACGACGTGAACTTGAGCGAAGAACAGCTCAAGCGAGCCTTTGACGCCACGCGACTGTTGGCCCACCGCGGCCGTTTCGTGGAGGCGCTGACCTGGCGCACGGCATGAACGACCTCGGTCTGACGCACCTGTATCGAGGCAAAGTTCGGGACCTCTACGCGGTCGGGGACGACCACCTCTTGATGGTGGCCTCTGATCGCATGAGTGCCTTTGACGTTGTCATGCATGAGACCATTCCTAATAAGGGACGAGTCCTCACGGCTCTCACCAACTACTGGCTCGATGAACTGCCCGAGATTCCACGGGCTCTCGTGAGTTGTGACCCCCTCGTGATCGAGACCTACGTCCCGGGCTTCTTGCAGGCCACCGAACTACACGGCCGCTCCATGCTGGTCCGCAAGGCCGAGATGTTGCCGTTGGAGTGCATTGTGCGCGCCCGTCTCGCCGGGCAGGCCTACGACGAATATCGCGTCAGTGGTCGTGTGCACGACATGGCCGCCCCCGAAGGACTCTCGCTCACCGACTCCTTCCCGGAGCCTTGGTTTACCCCGTCAACCAAGGCCGATGAGGGTCACGACGAGAACATCAGTGTGGACCGGGCCAGGGAAATCGTCGGACCCGAGCTGCTCGCCCGCGCCCAGGAACTCTGCTTGGCTCTCTTCTCATTGGCCGCGAACCGGATGGCCGCGGCCGGATTGATTCTGGCCGATACCAAGTTCGAACTCGGTTTCGTTGACGGGGAGCTCGTGGTCTGTGACGAGATCTTGACTCCCGACTCATCTCGAATCTGGCCGACCGACGCGGTCGTGCCGGGGGAGACGCCGCCGAGTTTCGACAAGCAGCCCTTCCGTGATTGGTTGGCCACCCTGGCCTGGGACAAAACGCCCCCACCACCAACCGTGCCCGACGACGTGATTACCCTGACCGCCACTCGCTACGTTGCCGCCTACGAGCGGGTCACGTCTCGACCACTGAATTCGTGGTTCGGAGCGTAAATTTCTTCGCCCCTGCGACTAACCTTGAGTCGTGAAGTTCTCTGTCGTCGTTGAAGTTTCACTGCGGACCGGCATCGCCGACCCCGAAGGTGCCACCATTGAGCGGGCCCTGCCGGCTCTCGGCTTTGAAGGCATCTCCTCAGTGCGTGCCGGAAAGTCCTTCCGCTTGAACGTGGAAGCCACCTCAGAGACCGAGGCCCTCGAACGCGCTATCGCCCTCGCCGATCGCCTTCTCTCTAATCCCGTGATTGAGCAGTCCACTGCTCGCATTGAGGCAACGGCGTGACCACTCGCGTCGGCGTCGTGGTCTTCCCTGGATCGAACTGCGAATACGACGCCGCGGCCGCCGTAACTGCGGTCGGTGCACACTCCGAATTTGTTTGGCACACCGCCACCTCACTCGAGGGCTTAGACGCCGTTATCTTGCCCGGCGGTTTTGCCCACGGTGACTACCTGCGACCCGGCGCGCTGGCTCGGTTCTCACCAGTGATGACGGCCGTCGCCGAATTCGCGGCCGCCGGTGGATCGGTGCTCGGCATCTGTAACGGTTTCCAAGTGCTGACCGAAGCGGGACTCCTGCCGGGCGCCCTGCAGAAGAACCGCGGCCTCACCTTTCTCTGCCAACCTTCGCAACTCGAAGTGGTGACGAGCAACTCCATCTTGACGAGTCGGGCCACGGTTGGCGCCAAGCTCTCGATTCCGATTAACCACTTCTCCGGTTCCTACACCTGTGACGACGCCACCTACGAACGCTTAGTAGCGAACGATCAGATCGTGTTGCGCTACGTGGAGAACCCCAACGGTTCACGCGACGCCATTGCCGGCGTGAGTAATGAGGCGGGCAATGTCGTGGGACTTATGCCTCACCCCGAGCGGGCCATGACGGCGCTGCTCGGTAGTAGTGATGGACGAGTGCTCCTCGAGAGCTTCGTCGCTGGAAAACTCGCTACGCGTTAAGCGCGAGTGCGAGCGATTCCGGCCTTCTTCAATACGTCGGCGGGAACGCCCAGCGTGCGGAATGAGGCGTAAGAAATTCCATTGCGGGCGGCGTAGGACTTCGCTACTTTGACGAAGTCTTTTTCGACGGCCGTCAGATCCACGCGAGCGGTGAGTCGCTCTTTTTCGAGAGCCAAGTCGCTCCGGCGTTGCGTGAGTTCCAAACGACGAATGGCCGAAGCGGTGTCGATTTCCTGGTCAATGCGAGCGATCTGTAACGAGATTGATTCCGGTGTGCGCTTGCGTCCGCGCTTACCTTTTCCGGCCGTTACG
>WLKR01000011.1 GCA_009701115.1 Actinomycetota bacterium
GGGCAGCCCCAGAAACGCTGGCGAGAAACGAGCCAGTCGCGAAGTCGGAAGTTGACCTTCGATTCGCCGGCTGCATTCTTGACGACGAACTCAATAGCGGCCTTTTTGGCGGCATCCACGTCAAGGCCATCGAGGAAGCCCGAGTTGATCTTCACGCCGGCACCGGCGTAGGCGCCACCCGCAAAGTCTTCCGGAGGCGCCACGGTGCGCACGACGGGTAGCCCGTGAACCTGGGCGAACGCGAAGTCACGCTCATCTTCGGCCGGCACGGCCATGATGGCACCCGTGCCGTAGGTTCCAAGGACGTAGTCCGCAACGTAGACCGGCACCTTGTCACCAGTAAAGGGGTTGATGACGTAACTGCCGGTGAAGGCGCCACGCTTATCGAGGCCCGCGCCACTATCGGAGGAAGCCGTGCGCTCAAGTTCGCTGGCGCCACGGGCCCGCTCAACTAGTTCGCTCACGGCGGAGGCCTGCTCGGGAGTCGTGAGAAGCGAGAGAAGTTCGTGCTCGGGAGCGACTACGGCGTAGGTCACACCGAAGCCGGTGTCGGGACGGGTCGTAAAGACGCGCAACGCCACACCGGGTTGCCCTTCGACGCTGAGCGCGAACTCGGCTCCTTCACTGCGGCCAATCCAGTTGCGCTGCATTGTCTTCACGCGCTCGGGCCATTCCAGGCCGTCGACTTCGTTCAACAGTTCATCGGCGTAGTCGGTGATCTTAAAGAACCACTGCTCGAGATTCTTTCGTTCGACTAGGTCACCGGATCGATCACAAGTTCCGTCACCGTTCACCTGTTCGTTGGCGAGCACGGTGGCGCAACCGGGACACCAGTTCACAGGAGCGTTGGCTCGATAGGCCAGGCCGGCTTCGAAGAACTTTAAAAAGATGAGTTGCGAGTTCTTGATGTACTCGGGGTCGTGCGAGTGCACTTCGCGGCGCCAGTCGTAGACGGCACCGAGCTTTTGCACCGAACTCTTGAGTTCTTCAATCCGCTGGTCCGTGAAGATCCGAGGGTGGCTGCCAGCCTTGATGGCGGCGTTTTCGGCCGGTAGGCCGAAGGAGTCAAAACCGAAGGGAGAAAGTACTGCTTTGCCCAGCATCGTTTGGTAACGGACGACGAGGTCGCCAAAGGTGTAGTTACGGACGTGACCCTGGTGGGCCGCCCCCGAGGGGTACGGGTACATGCAGAGGGCGTAGAAGCGTTCGCGGGGATCATCATTATCGACCTCGTACAGGCCTGATTCACGCCAGCGCTGCTGCCACTTACTTTCCAACTCCACAACATCAAAAGGGCGTGCCATAGACCAATTCTACGAAGTATCTCAGCTCGCTTTACCCACTAGGACCAAGGGCGCCGGGAAAGCCCCTTCTGCGTTCCTGCTAATCTCTATTTCTCCTGGGGGTATAGCTCAGCTGGTAGAGCACTTGCATGGCATGCAAGGGGTCAGGGGTTCGAATCCCCTTACCTCCACCAAATGGACCGCGCGGGAATTTCCCGCTCGGTGTTGGTATTGGGAATCAGATATGTCACTTGTTTCACGAATTCTCAGTAGCACACCGTCGCGAGTTGCCGTAGCCTCGCTTACCGCACTCACACTCAGCGCGGCTGCTGGAACGGCCGCATTTGCCGACGCGCCAATCCCACCTCCCTCGCCGGCCGATTTGAACGCTCAAATCAAACTGGCGACCACCAAAGCCACCACGGCAACTCTTGGACCGCAAATTCTGACGGCCGCGAAATCTTCGTACGAACAGGGTCCTTGCGTCCAAAATATCTCGAGCCCCGGAAACCGCTTTACGCAATGTGATTTTGGCTCGGTCAGCGCAGCCAAAACGGTCGTCCTCTTGGGTGACTCGCAGGCATCGATGTGGCTACCGGCATTCGACGCGGCCGGAAAAGCGCATGGATTTCACGTCATTCTGCTCGCCAGACTGGGTTGCAATTCCAATCCACTAGTGACGTTGTCGTTTACCGGAGCGGTTGATCCCCAGTGTGCCGTGTTTCGTGCGGCCAGCCTCAATCTCATCAAGACGTTGCACTCCCCCATCGTGATGTTCGCTCAAATCCATCGATTTCCACTTTTTGCGAAACAAAAGCCCGTTCCCAACACGACGTGGACCTCAAGCATGGTGAGTCTCTTTTCTTCACTCAAGGGTGCCGGCGCCAAGTCCATCGCGTTCTTGGAGCCCGCTCCAGTTGATCCGGTCGACGCCGCAACGTGTCTCAGCCAACATTTGTCCTCCTCGCAAAAATGCACGTTCTCTGCTTCAGTGGGATTTGTTAATGACGCCCGTGCGGCCGATGAGAAAGCGGCGACTTCGAGCCGCGTGCCAATCATCAACACACTCAGCCTGTTTTGCACTTCGAGCGTTACCGCCCCGACTACTAAGTGCCCCGCGCAGGTCAATGGCCAGTTGGTCTACGCCGACCGATGGCATATGTCGGCTCAATATGCCGCCTATTCGTGGCGAGCACTCGCCGCACTCGCCAAGCTGTAGTACTACGTCCACGGCGATCCAAGCGTCTCGTTCATAATCGGCTTTGAGTCTCGTGCGGACCTCAAGTATGCGCGATATCGATACTGCGCTCACGCCGCACTGGGGAGTCAACTCGCTGGTGACGGTTCCAATTACCCGTTGGAGCCACCGAGCAGAAACTCCACCACCGCTCGCGCACGTAGAGACGGTGGATCTTCCGGAAAATATTCTTCGTAAAGACTGAATGCGGCCTGGACGGTGTTTATTTCGCATAGCTGGAGGAGCGCAATGTCCGGTTCATCGCGGCGCCCTCGACTTGCACGAATCTTCATTGCGAGCATCGTCCGATTGTCTGCCGCCAGAACTTCCAGGCTCCCGAACAGAAACAGAGGGCGCCAATCTGGCGACTTAAACACTGGGATGAACCCAGTTGCAGCGGCATTGAGCCAGTCGGCCGGCAATCCACGTCGATTGGCGACATCACGAGCAATCGCAGTGACGATATCTCGCGGATAGAAATCACCATCCACGTCATCAGTCGCATCTCGTGAGTTGTGAGCCAAAACCATCAATGCTCCCCCTACGACGTAGAGGCGCGCCGGCATGGTATTGAGCGTGCCGTGACCTAGGATTTAAGCGTGGCTCCGTTTCCGGGTCACCCCTTTGGAGATCCTCAAAGCCCCACTGTTATCAGTGGCGTGGCCTGTAGATGCCCTGAGGACCTCAATCAGGAGTGCACTCTTCATGTCATCTAACGCCCACGAAAACCCTTCCGCGTCGCCTTCGAACGACTCGGTAACCCCAACCTTCGCCGAACTCGGCGTGCCCCAGGCGCTCTGCGCAATGTTGACCGAGCAAGGCATTACGGCTCCCTTCCCGATCCAGGCGGCCACCCTCATCGACTCGATGAGTGGTCGCGATGTACTCGGTCGCGGTCGTACCGGTTCCGGCAAGACGCTCGCCTTTGCGCTTCCCGTCCTCGCGCGACTGGCTTCGTCTTCAACACAGCGTCAGCCGAAAGCTCCTCGGGCGTTGATCTTGGCGCCGACGCGCGAGCTCGCGTTGCAGATTGAGGCCACCTTCGCCCCTCTGGCCAAGGCGCTGAATTTGAGAACGATGTCAATCTTCGGTGGGGTCAACCAGGGGCCCCAGGTCACTCGACTCCGTGACGGTGTCGACGTCGTGATTGCCTGTCCCGGTCGCTTGGAAGACCTCCTCAACCAACGGGCCCTCACGCTCTCCTTGGTGGAGATCACCGTGCTGGACGAAGCCGACCACATGGCCGAACTGGGTTTCTTGCCCCCAGTCACAAGACTCATGAGTCAAACCCCTAAGACCGGGCAGCGCATGCTCTTCTCGGCCACCCTCGATGGCGGGGTAAAGAACATTGTTGATCGGTTCTTGACGAATCCCGTGACCCACAGTGTCGATTCCGAACAGTCCCCTGTTTCGACCATGGAGCACTACGTCCTACACGTTCGTGCCGACGACCGATTCGATGTTCTGGTGGATCTGGCGTCAGCCCCGGGCAAGGTCATCATCTTCACGAGGATGAAGCACCGGGCCAAGCAGCTGGCCAAGAAGTTGAATGAGGCCGGTGTTCCGGCCGTGGAGATGCAGGGCAATCTTTCCCAGCCCGCCCGAGTGAAGAACTTGGCCGCTTTTGCCGAGGGACGAGCGGTCGCCATGGTGGCCACCGATATCGCCGCGCGAGGAATCCACATTGACGACGTTCGTCTAGTCATTCACGCCGACCCACCCCTAGAGCACAAGGCCTACCTCCACCGCTCGGGTCGAACTGCCCGGGCCGGAGCCGAAGGCACGGTTGTGACTCTCGCCGCGGACTCTGAACGCAAGGAAGTGGCATCTCTCACCCGAGCTGCGGGCATCTCTCCTCGGGTCTCCTCTGCACGTGTTGGTGATCCCATCCTCCAAGAAATTGCACCAGGTGCACGCACACTCTGCACCCCGGAGGAAATCGCTGAACGCTTTCCCGTCGCCGCTCCGCAAGTTGGTAGCGGCACGAGGACCAAGCCACGCAGCGACGGCAGCGGCGGCGGCAAGGCCAAAGCTTCTGGAAAGCGGCCACGCCCGAAGAACGGTCAGCGTTCCGCAGGATCGGGTCGCGGTGATAGCACCAGCGCTGGGCCGGGAGCAAGCGCATCGGGTCAGCGACGGGCACCGAGACGTCCTCGCTAAAGCGGCCAGGCGACTGTGGGTAGCCAAGTAGCCAAACTTTTGGCATGCTCAAAGTATGGAAATCAGCATGAGTCTGCCAGATGACGCTGTGGCCTTCCTCGATGCCTATGTCGAAGAGAAGGGGCTCGCCTCTCGATCTGCAGCGCTCCAAAAAGCATTACGCCTACTTAGGGCGAGCGGTCTTGGTGCGTCCTACGAAGCGGCTTGGTCGGAATGGGGCGAAGAAAATGAGCGTCTCTGGGATTCGTCAACATGGTGCCAGTGAAGTCAAACAGCACTCTGATTGCATCAGCCTTAATGTGCGCACTCTCAGCGAGACTAAAAAACTAACTGGCGAACCTCATCTGCCTCGTCGAATGTGAGGTCCCATAGTCCAGCGGCGGCGTTAGCCCTGATCTGCTCGGGGCTCGTAGCGCCGGCAATCACAGAGGCCACCT
The DNA here is from genome assembly GCA_009701115.1 of Actinomycetota bacterium. Next base: position 5,118 of record WLKR01000011.1, read on the forward strand.
CTGGGGTCGCGAGCAGCCACGCAAAGGCCAAGTCCAGCAAAGTGTGGTCACGCTCTTGAGCCCAAGTTTCGAGGCGCTCGAGAATATCGAAGTTTGCATCGGTCAAAACCCGCTCGGCCATGGCCCACTTCTCTACGCGTGTACCTGCGGGCACGGCCGCGCCACGGCGATACTTGCCGGTCAAAAGTCCACTGGCCAGTGGAAAGAATGGAAGATAGGCGAGGCCAAGCTCAGCACAGGTCGGCAGTACTTCGGCCTCATCGGCCCGCTCCAGCAAGCTGTACTGATTCTGAACGCTCACGAAACGAACCCCGTCACCAGCGGCTACTTCGGCTTCGCGCAGCTGAGCGGCCGAGAAGTTCGAACAACCAATCTCAATGATCTTTCCTTCATTGACGAGTTCGTTCAGGACGCCCAATGTTTCGGCAATAGGCACCGTCTCGTCAGGGCGGTGCAGTTGGTAGAGATCGATACGGTCTGTTCCGAGTTGGCGAAGACTCCTCTCGACGGCTTGGCGTACGTATGCGGCGGAGGCACCACCGGGGATCTCCTCGTTGACGCGACTGCCGAACTTGGTGGCCAAGATGATGTCGTCACGGCGACTGCCGAGGGCGCTCTTGCAACGCTCTTCGCTCGTCAGATAGGAGTCGGCAGTGTCAAAAAAGTTGATACCGGCCTCGAGCGCGGCATCCACCACTGGCAAGACGGCGTCTTCGGCCATAGTGAAACCAAAGTTGTTGGTTCCGAGTCCAATAACCGAGACGGAGAGTGAGCCGATTTTGCGCTGGCGCATGATGAATTCCTTAACTAGTTGCTCGCAAGGTTAACGGTAGGCCCGCGATCTCCGAAGGTCGTGCTCATTCCTCGAAGAGTGAGGTAGCCAGCGACAGCATGCCACCATCCACAATGGCTCGGCTTAGTGGTCGAGTGAGTTCGCGCAACTCATTACAGCCGTCGTCACCCAGCGCACGATACGGCGCGAGCGACAGTTGATCTGTGCGGTCCTCGACGTGTTGGCGCAGCGCCTGACCTTGGGTGGTCAACAAGGGTGCATCCTGCGTTTCGAGTACTCCGCGTTCCCGCAAGCGATCGCACGCTTCGTTCCACTGCTCGAGCGACCAGGCGCGCGAACTCAGCAAAACACCGGAGGGCCAGACACCAACGGCCTCGTGCGTCACGAGTGCTTCCAGGGGATCGAGCTCGGCTTCTATGAGGGCGACAATGTGGCCGTCACCGCGAAACTCGCGCAGCAGGGTCTGCGCGTGCCAGAGAACCAAGTGGTCATCCTCGGGCCACTCGAGATGGGCGTGCGCCGCAAAGAGCGGACGACCCTCGAGGTGTTCCATCGCACCTTCGGCCGCTTGACGGGCGAGTTGGGACGCTCGGCGTAGTGAGGGGGTACCGATGGCCTCGCCAAGTCCTCGGCGCAAAGCCCGGTCGGCGGCACGAAAGCGGGCCGCCACGATTGCATCGGGTGTTGCAATGTCCCAGGCGGATGGAATGACTCGCCGCACTAGCTCGGGATTGAAGTTAAAGAAGGTCGCCACGACTAACTCCGCGGAGGCCGCACCCAGTGGGGCCCCGCGGGATGCGAAATAGCCCATGCGGGGAGCGGTCAGGCCGAGCGCGTCGTACTCCTCTTTCGCTTCTTCAACGAAGTAAATCATGGCGTGGATTGGTTCGGCGGTGCGCCAAGTCTTATGCGCGAGAGTGGTGTCCATTCGCCAATACTAAAGACGCCAGGAGCCCAACTGAATGATGACTCCGAGATGACGATTCCGGTGATTACCTCACCGTGAAGGTGACATTAACCGGCGCGTAGGAGTGGTTGCCCAGTACATCATTCGTGCTGAACCACAACGCATAGGTCCCGGATTGCGCACTGGCACTGAGTTGCAACGTGACTCGATAGCGGCCATCGAACTCGGTTCCCGAGATCAGCGTGCCGAGACCGTAGTCCAGCCAGAGTTGACCGGTGGCGAGGTTAACGAGAAAACCATTGGGACCAAAGGCCCAGGGAATAGATCCAGAGACCCCACTCTCATCAGTGGCATTCCACTCGATAGTGACGGCATCACCCGCAGAGTACGTCGACGTGGACAACGAGATATCGCTGAGGACTGGTGGGGTGTTATCCGTTGCGCCGCTCGTCACCATAAACGTGCCCGACGTCTCGGCCGAGGGGTGGTTGCCAAAGATATCGAGGGCGTCGAGCCAGAAGGTGTACTCACCATTGACCGCATTCTCGGGAATCAGGCAGTTGGCGAAGAAGAGTCCCGAGTTCATATCTCCCGAAACCTGTTGGGCGGGAATCGGAAAGCCACACCAGCCGATCCACCCGTTGGCCCCACCGATCTTCACCCACGTAGTGGGTGTGTAGGCGTCGGGGATGCGTAGTCCACTGGAGTCGCTCACTCGCCACGAAAGAGCCAGCACGGTTCCCGCATTGAGCACCGGTAACACGGCCACATCGGAAATCACGGGACCCGTAAGGTCGTTCTGACAAGCACCCCGGATGACGTCTGCGGCGTCAGTGGCACACGTGTCCCCCGCCGTGCCGGCGGTGATCGTGTCGGTTCCCGTGCCACCAGCGAAGGAGTCGCCTTGCGCTCCGCCTGCGAGCGAATCGTTGCCAGCATCGCCCATGAGCATGTCGCGTCCGAGCTCACCACTTAGCTGGTCGTTGTCGGCACCACCCATGAGTACGTCGTTGCCAGAGCCACCAATCAGCGTGTCTCGCCCGAGCTCACCCTTGAGCTGGTCGTTGTCGATGCCGCCAATAAGTACGTCGTTGCCGAGACCACCGATCAGCGTGTCTTGCCCGAGCTCGCCGCTTAGCTGGTCGTTGCCGAGACCACCGATGAGAACATCGTTGCCGCCGCGACCGGCGAGGAGATCGTTACCCCCGAAACCACACATGACGTCATTGCCGGCGGTGCCACTCAATTTGTCAGCGCCTTGCGTTCCGGAGATGGTGCACTTTGGAGGGCTGGCAATCGTTTCGCTGGCCAAAGCGGGCATCGTCCGGGGTAGTAGCCCAGCGATTAACAGGGCGCCGACGGCAGCAGAGATTAAATTCCGCCGTCGCAAATCGTTCTTTTTGATTAATTCCATTAACCAAGATTTTAATTGTGGGAGCCCTCTGCCTACCAGTGCAGGCAGATGAAATTTCGAAAATCATTCTGCCAATATTTACTGGCACGAGCAGTCTGAGAAGTGGGATGGGCACAAACTTCTCAACCGCGAGGCGGCATCTAGGAGAGATGCAATTAAGAAACGCCTTACGCAGGGATAACCGTGAAAGTAATGCCCTTGGCTTCCAGGCGGGCTCGAAGGGCCGAACCCATAGCCGAGGCGGTCGTCTGCTGGCCCGACGTTGTTGGCAAGTCATCAAAGGCCAAGCAAAGCGCTGACTCGCTGATCATCTTGGCCGTCTCGCCGTAACCGGGGTCACCACCGGCCACTTCCGTGACGACTTTGACCCCACCACCTTCACCGAAGAAGCGGACCTTGAACCACGAGGCGGCGCGCTTTTCTTCAGAGGGCCCCGTGCCCGGTGGGACACGGTTGCTCATCCAGCGACGCACAGGACCAACTTGAGCCAAGCCGGCAATAAAACCAATGCCGACCACCATCGAGGCCGTGCCGATGAAGTTCTTGGCGTCGAGATTATGACTGTAGGAAAAGTCGGGACCGAAGCGATCAATGCGATGGGCCGAGTTGAGAACAATCTCGGGGGCGACCGTAGGCATCGGCAACGACCAGCGACCGGTGTCGCGACTCTTCCCGGGCTTGCTCGCAATGACCCTGGCCTTGCGATCGGCCGGCACTGGCTCAGCGGCCACGCGGGCGGTGTGCGCCTTCTTCGATTCGCTCATGCGGCTCATCGCCTCAAGCGCCGACGCGGCCGTACCGCCAGAGAACGTGCCGTTCGCCGTGACGTAGCCACGCACTGCGAGGGGCACACCCTCAGGCAACTGCTCAACAGTGAACTGGGCACCGAGGTCGTGCGGGATGGAGTCAAAGCCACAGGCGTGAATGAGGCGGGCGCCACTCTTTTCAGCCGTGGGGTTGTACTTGACGTACATGAGGTCCACGAATTCGGGCTCACCGGTGAGGTCGACGTAGTCGGTGCCGGCTTCGGCGCAGGCCCGCACGACGGGCTCACCGTGCAAGATGTAGGGACCAACGGTCGTCATCACGACGCGGGTCGCCTCGGCCATGGCCTTGACGGAGGCGTCGTCAGTGTTGTCAACGACAATGATCGCGACATCGCGACCGAGGGATGCCGCGACGGCTTCTAGCTTGGCCCGGCTACGACCGGCGAGGGCCAGCTTCGCGTCGGCCGGTGCGTTGGCCGCTAGATACTTTGCCGCAAGGCCACCGGTAAAGCCAGTGGCGCCCAGCAGAGTGATGTCAGATGATCGAGAAGTAGTCACGGACCATTATTGCCCACCGAAACTACTAATCGCCGTACCCGGACGTGCCCGTGATCTCTTATGGGCTCGAAAGACAAATGCCGCCCACCGAGGTGGACGGCACTGGCATTTCGTGGGCAGCACGTTAAGCGTGCCACTCCCTAGTGAAACAGCGAAAAGGCTTCTTCGCGGCGGCGAACACGGGTCTCAGTTACGAGGACGTCTCCGTACCAGGGGAAGGTGGCGCCAGACAGCTTGCGCCAGATGAACTTCGGGTTGAACTTGGTGAATAGAAACATGGTGATCCTTTCTTAAGCCCCCTGCTTTTGTTACAACCACACTGTAACCCCTGTATCAAGTTTTACAAGCAGATAATAGAAACTATCTAATATCTTGATTAGGCCTTCTTCATGATGCTGGACTTCAAATAGAGGGGGCCGAAACCCTCGACCTTGGCCTCGACGTCATGGCCGCCCGGGCCGGGTGTGAGGCGGATATTGACGACGCGAGTGCCGACCTTCAGCGTCTTGGAACTGCCCTTGACCTTCATGTCCTTGATAATGGTGACGGTATCGCCGTCGTTCAAGATGTTGCCGACCGCGTCCCGGATGACCGCATCGGCCTCGTCACCCTCATCGGCCTCCCCCGGAATCCACTCGTGACCACAGATCGGACAGACAATGCGATTGTCCATGGGGTAGGTGTTTTCGGAACCGCACTGCGTACAGCTAGGGATATCGCTCATTCGGGAACTCTAAACCCCCCGGCGACGGAGTTTTGTCACAGGACGTCCGTACCTTGATCCCAACCGGTACTCCCGCTAACGAAAGGCCTGACCATGAGTACATCAACCCCCACCCCCAACCTGCACATCTACTTTGTGCTCGACCGCTCTGGTTCCATGCAGAGCATTGCCAATGACGTCATCGGTGGCTTCAACGCCTTCGTCAAGCAGCAACAGGCCGATGGCGCCGACGCCCTCATGACGTTGGTGCAGTTCGACAGCACCGACTCTCACGAAGTTCTGGCGAACGCCGCGCCAATCAACGAGATCAAGCAGTTGGATCTCTCTGTCTTCGTGCCTCGTGGCAGCACGCCACTCTTTGACGCCATGGGACGAGTCCTGAACGAGGCCATCTCGCGCGAGGCCCAGTTGGTTGGCGCCGAACAGCCGGCCGAGTCGATCGTCTTTGTGACCTTCACCGATGGTGGCGAGAACGCCAGTCGCGAGTTCACGCGCGAGACGGTCTTCAACCTCGTCAAGGGCAAAGAGAAGGACGGCTGGACCTTTGTCTACATGGGCGCCAACCAGGACGCCTACGCCACCGGAGGCGACATGGGCGTGAGTCAGATGAACAGCTCTAACTTCATCGCCGACAAGCAGGGCACCGCGTTGGCCTTCGAAGACTTGGCCCGCTCGACCTCCAAGCGCCGAACCAAGCTGCGCACCGGCGAAGTCTTTGCCTCTGGTGCTTTCTTCGAAGAGGGTAAGACGGCCGACCTGGACGCGGGCGAGCGCCTGTAGCGACGCCCGCTGGTTGGAAACGACCCGTCACCTTGACTACGAGGTGACGGGTCGTTTTTTGTGTTCGGCCAATTCACCGTTACGCTCTCTGCGAGTTGGAGGTAACTATGAAGAGAATTTTGGCCACATCCGGAGGGTTCATTCCCGGTCCGGTGCAGCAGTCGGCACGCTTGGGTTCGATGTTGCTCGAGGCACTGGCATCGACCGGCAAGACCCGTCCTCGCGTCTGTCTCGTACTCACCGCCAGTGGTGACCCTGCCGACTACTACGCCCTTAGTTACGAAGCATTCAACGCGGCCGGCTGTGATGTCACGCAACTCAAACTCTTTCCGCAACCCTCGGCCGATCCCTTCGAACGACTCGAAGGATCAGACCTGGTCTGGGTCGGCGGTGGATCAGTGGCCAACTTGCTAGCCCTGTGGGAACTTCACAACGTGGGGGCCGCGATGCGTAGCGCTTGGGAAAAGGGTGTAATTCTCGGTGGCGTCTCGGCCGGCAGTCTCTGCTGGCACGTGGGCGCCACGACCGACTCCTACGGGCCCGAACTCCAGCCCGTGACCAACGGTCTCGCCCTCTTGCCCTACGGCAACGGGGTGCACTACGACAGTGAGGCCCAGCGCCGACCGCTACTTCACTCGCTCGTGGCCGACGGCACGATGCCCGAAGTGAATTACGCCACCGACGACCGCATCGGCCTTTGGTACGAAGGAACGGACTTAGTGCGCGTAATGGCCGATCGCGAATACGACCTCGAAACGGGACCGGCCGCCTATCGCGTAGTGCGCACGGCTACAGGCGTCGAGGAGACCCGTCTCCCCATTGGCGATGTGAGGCAGTAGTACCTCGACGCTGAGAAAAGTCACACCCTGTCTCTACCATCGCGTCGTGAGTGGCTCCCCGATCGATCTGACCTATCGCGAGTTGCCGGTGCGAAAGTACCGGCGCTCCATCCTTCTGTTGGCCGTCATCGCCTTAGTGAAGGGGAGCTACTCGGAGATCCAACGACACCAAGTCATTACGCGGGCAAGTTCCTGTGCCCCCGTGGGCCACTGCTATCGATCCACCGAGCAAATTGACTTTCCCCGATTCGACAACGTCTACCCCGGCAAACTTGGTGACTGCCTCTTTGCCTCGGCGGCCGATTGGCGCATCATCGTGCGACACCAAACGCCATCGTCGGCCGAGGTCATTGCCGACTACCACCGCGCCACCGGGGGCCGCAATATCGGGATGGACATCGAGAGCTTTTCGGCCTACTGGATTCGGCACGGTATCGCCGGTCACCGTATTCACGGATTGCACGAGGTCCCCATGACCGGGAGGGCTGAAGTCGAGTCAGCCGTTCGCAAACACCGCGCCCTCCTCGTGGCCTTCTTCTTCCGCCCCGGAGACACGGTGGGCGGAACTCCAGCCGATCCCGGCGGACACGCCGCCGTTATCGATGGCTTCAGCCCCAAGGGTCCCTTCGTGGTGACGTGGGGTACGACGTATCACATGAAATGGTCTGAGTATTGGACTAGCGCGCGTGCGCTCTACGCGGTTGAGCGTTAGGCCCAGCCGCCAGCGAACCAGGTGGCCTGGCCCGTAGCGAATCGCGTGGTGCCATCCACGTAGGGCAGACAGAAGTGGGCGAACTCCGTCACCGTGCCGAGTCGACGCATGGGGACCTGCTGTTCGATGAGAGCTCGAACGGCGGGGTCGTTGCCACCGGTGGCGCGGAGGAATTCGGGGAAGTCCATGAAGTTGGTGCCGACCACATTGACTTGGATGTTCTTGCGCACAAACTCTTCGGCGACGTTTTGTGCCAACATCGTGGCGGCGGCGCGGGCCGTGGAGTAGAGCGGAGCACCAAACGTCGGCCGGGCGGCCGTGGCGCTGGTGATGACGAGGATCTGTCCGTCGTTCTGCGCTTCCATGATGGGCAGTACAGCCTTAAGGAAGTGGTACGGGCGCTCCACGCAGCCGTGCATCACACTCTGCAGATCCTCCACGGTGGAGTCAAGAAAAGGACCGACGACGACACTGCCGGAGAAGATCATCGCGGCGTCGATACGACCGAATCGCTCGACACCGGCGGCCACGAAGGCCTGGAAGTCTTCGGCCGAGCGGGCGCGGGGGCCGTCGGGCACGTTGACCACGGTGGCGCCGAGGGCTTCGAGTTCGGCGATCTGCTCAGGAGAGGCCTTGCCGACGACCAGGTCGTGCCCGCTCGATGCGAGCATGCGGGCCAGATCGGGACCGCAGTAGGTACTGACGTCATTAAGTAGGGCGACGCGGCGCTGGGTGGTTGTCATGATGCTCCTTTGAGTTCTACGGCTAGATTCTGTCATAAGTTATGCCAATTCATTAGGAGCAGAATGTCAACCTTTCTCGAAATCAGCCGGGCCTCGATGCACGAAGCCACGATGCAGGACTCTCCGGCCGCCGAACTCGGCCCCAACCAAGTTCGCCTGTCAGTCGACCGTTTTGGCATTACGGCCAACAACATCACCTACGGCGTCTTTGGCGTCATGATGCGGTACTGGGAATTCTTCCCCGCCGCTGATGGAGAGCACGGTCGCCTCCCCGTCTGGGGCTTTGGCACGGTCGTAGAGAGTCGTCACCCCGACATCGCCACCGGTCGTCGCCTCTACGGCTACTGGCCACTCGGCACCGAACTGGTTGTCACGGCCGGCCGGATGGACGAGCGCAGCTTCGTCGACGTTGCCGAGCGCCGGCGCGATCTTCCTACGCCCTACAACCGCTACATCTTCACGGACAGCGATCCGGCCTACCGTGCCGAGCGAGAAGACATGCAGGTTCTGCTCTGGCCTCTCTTCTACACCTCTTTTATGGTCGAGGACTTCCTGGACGACAACGCCAACTTCGGCGCCGCCACCACGGTGATCTCTTCGGCTTCGTCCAAGACCGCTATTGGTGCGGCCTACCTCTTGAAGCGCCGCGGCGCCAGCAAGGTCATCGGCCTCACCTCTGCCTCCAACGTGGAGTTCACCAAGTCACTCGGTTGCTACGACGAAGTACTCAACTACGACGAGATTGAGAGCCTGCCAACGGTACTCACGACCTACGTCGACATATCGGGCAACCGTGACGTGCTGCAGCGCGTTCACCACCACTTCGCCGACAAGCTCACCTACTCCATGATCGTGGGTGACACCCACTGGGACGCCGAAGCAAAACTGGAGCTCCCGGCCGTGGGACCCAAGCCCGAGTTCCTCTTCGCCCCCGTCCAGATGGCCAAGCGCATCAAGGACTGGGGCCGTGACGAACTCGAGAACAAGGTCATGGCCTCGTGGCACGACTTCACCGACTGGTCAACGACCTGGCTCGAAGCTCGCGAAGCTCGAGGCCCCGAAGCGATCGCCGCGGCCTACCACGACGTGCTGAACGGCCGTGTCGGCCCAACCGTCGGCATGGTCTGTACCTTTTAATCCAGTGAGCAATGTGGTCGGCACACAAGACGGGCGTACCGCGCGCCGGAGCAAGAACCATGAGCTGGTGCTCGACGCCGTCTTGGAACTCTTCACGGCCGGCAACTTCAATCCCACCCCGGAAGAAGTAGCGACCCAGTCCGGGGTCTCGCTGCGCTCGGTCTATCGCTACGTGTCGAGCCGCGACCAACTTTTTGAGCAGGCCATTGCCCGTCACCTCAAGAAGACGGCCAATCTCTGGATCTTGGACGAGCCAATGAACGAGTCCTTTGCGTCACGGCTCGATCACTTTCTCGAACACCGACTCCGTCTCTACGAGGCCGTCGCGGCGAGCAACCGGGCCAGCCGGGCCTTCTCGCTCACTCACGAGAACGTGCGAGCCCGCCTCAACTTGGCTCGTACCGTCCTGCGCGACCAGGCCGAGCGTCAGTTCGCCCCTGAACTCGAAGCCCTCACAGTCGCAGGCCGGCGACAGGTAGTGGCGACGATGGAGTCCCTGACTCAACTCGAAGGCCTCGACTCGATGATTCATCTCCAGCACCTAAGTTTGCGCGAGACCCGCGAAACGTTGCACCACCTACTCACCCTTCTTCTCAACCCCTCACCGAAAGGAACCGCATGAAGCGCATTGAACCATTTGAAGGTGTCATCGGCAAGACCGTGGCCGAGTCCACCCCGTGGTGGCCCGCCAAGCCACACCCCGGCGAAGACGCCCCCAAC
>WLKR01000110.1 GCA_009701115.1 Actinomycetota bacterium
AAACTAGTTCTCGAAGACGGCGATGTTGTCGAACTTGGCGTAGTTCTTAATCCAGGCCAACTCGAGGTTGCCGGTCGGACCGTTTCGGTGCTTGGCCACGATGACTTCGACCTTGCCGGCGTCTTCGTAACCCGACTCTTGTTCGGCGCCGTCAACGGCCCCGGCCCGGTGCAAGAACATAATGATGTCGGCGTCCTGCTCAATAGCGCCGGACTCACGAAGGTCGGACATCATGGGCCTGCGCTTCTTGTCCTGCTCGACGGAACGAGAGAGCTGCGACAGCGCGACGACGGGGCAGGCCAACTCGCGAGCCAAGAGCTTGAGTCCACGACTCATCTCAGAAACTTCAACCTGGCGGTTCTCGGCGCGAGAGCGCGAGCTCATCAACTGGAGGTAGTCGACAATCACGATGCCGAGGTCACCCTCGCGCTGCTTCACGCGGCGGGCGCGGGCGCGCACGTCCATGACGGTCAACATGGGGTTGTCATCAACGAAGATCTTGGAGTCGTCTAGTGCGGCGAGGGCCTTAGTGACGTTCTCCCAGTCAACGTTGCTCAATTGGCCGGTCTTCAAACGACTGCCGTCGACGCGAGCCTGGGACGACAAGATACGTTCAGCCACTTCTAGGCGGCTCATTTCCAAGGAGAAGAAGAGCGCCGGGCGTTGGAGCACGGCCCCGACGTGTGTCAAGACACCAAGGGCAAAGGCCGTCTTACCAACTGATGGTCGGGCCCCAATGATGCTGAGCGACGTGGGAGAGATACCGCGAAGCAGATCGTCCAGTTTGGTAAATCCAGTTGTTACTCCGTTGTAGCCCGACGAGCCGTCGCGCTCTTCGAGGCGATCGAGTTCGAGCTGCAACAGTTCGGACAGTGGCTGCACGGTGTCTTCGTTGCCACGGTCGGCCACGTTCATGATGCTCTGCTCGGCGCGGTCGAAGAGACCTTCGACATCGTCAGTGGTGCCGTAGGCATCGTCGACGATGCCACTCGCCAACTGAATCAACGTGCGCTGCTTGGCCTTTTGTCGAACGATAGAGGCGTAGTACTCAGCGTTACCAATGTTGACGGCGTTCGCGGCGAGGTCGGCCAACATCACGGCGTCACCGGCGTTGCCTCCCGAGACGCGGAGTTGTTCGAGCAGCGTGATGGGGTCAACGGGTTCGCCGCGCTGGTCGAGTTCGATCATGGCGCGGAAGATCTGTCCGAAGACGGGACGGTAGAAGTCTTCCGGTCCGACCTTGGTCTGCGCATTCACGATCGCGTCGTGCGACAGCATCATGGCGCCCAAGACGGCCTCTTCAGCCTCCGAGGAGTGGGGAGGGATGCGTGACGCAGCGCTTCGTTGCGACGATGGTTCGTTTGGGATCTGCGTCATATGTGTACCTAGCGTTCCCCATCAAGCCTGTGCAATGCAAGTGGGATTTCCTGTGGAAAACGAGTCTTCTGGGACCCTGTGACAGAAAAACGCCGGGGCGAGATCGCCCCGGCGTTTTCTGAGAACTTCAAACTACTTAGCGACAACCTCAAAGCGAACGGTGGCCACAACGCCATCGAACAGCTCGGCGGTGGCCGTAGCGGAACCGACTTCCTTGGCGTGCTCGCTCATCTGAATCTGACCGCGGTCCAACGAAATGTTGGTGGCGGTGCGAATCGCGTTCACAATGTCGGCTTCGTTCACGGAACCAAAGAGACGACCGTTGGTACCAGCGCGAGCGGCGATGGTGAGTGAAGCGGCCTCGATGACACCCTTTTGGGTCTCAGCGGCGGCGCGACTCTGCGCGTCACGAAGGTCACGGCTACGACGCATCGAAGCGGCCTGGAGTTCCATGGTGTCTGTTGCCGCAAGACCCGAGCCCGAAGGCACCAGGTAGTTACGAGCGAAACCACTCTTGACTTCAACGACATCGCCTCGACGGCCAACGCCCTTGACATCCCTACGAAGAAGAACCTTCATTATTCTGCCCCTACTTCCGTCAACTCCTCAGTCGCGTCAGACACGACTTCGGTGGATTCGATTGATGTGGCGGTCTCGTCGGACTCGCCGCGAGGCGCGCGAGGACCACGGTCGTCACGGTCACGAGGACCACGGTCTCCGCGGTCGCCACGATCGTCACGGTCACGGCCGCCACCGCGCGAGCGACGCTCGGTCACGGTGCGCTGGGTGTAAGGCAACAAGGCCAACTCGCGAGCGGTCTTGATGGCTTCGGTGATGTCACGCTGGTGCTGCTGGCAGTTACCCGAGACGCGACGTCCCCGGATCTTGCCGCGGTCCGAAAGGTACTTGCCCAAGGACTTGATGTCCTTGTAGTCAATGAAGGTCGTGCCGTGGGCGCAGAAGGAGCAGGGCTTCTTCTTTTGATTGCGACGTGGGTCGGGCTTCGGTTGACGTGACTTGGGAATTGGTGGTGTGTTCTTACGTGGCATTAGAAGGGCTCCTCATCAAAGCCGTAGGTACTTGGTTCATTGGTGGTGGTACGAGGGGCGCTCGAGGGACGGCTTGGAGCCGTTCCGCCTTCGCGCTGAGGGTTCTTCGTTACGGCCGCTGTGGCGTAGCGAAGGGAGGCGGCGATTTCATCGGCGTTGATTTCAACGATGGATCGCTTGTCACCCTCGGGGGTCTCCCAGCTGCGCTGCTCGAGACGACCGGTCACGAGGACGCGGGTTCCCTTCGGCAACGAGTTGGCGACGTTCTCGGCGAGTGAGCCGTAGGCGGTGACGTCAAAGTACGACACGCGCTCTTCCCACTCTTGGGTCTGACGGTTCTGCCAGCGGCGGTTGACGGCGATTCCGAATCGGACGGTCGCCTGGCCACTGTTCAAGAACTTCAGCTCGGGGTCGCGGGTGATGTTCCCAACGACGGTGATCGAATTATCTGGCATCTCTACTCCTGTTCGCTCAACAGCAACTTACGAACGAGTCGCGGTCGTTGCTGGCGTGCGACGGGCGGGGAGACGAACAATCTTGAAACGAAGGACTTCGTCGCTCAGACCCAAAATACGGTCCAACTCGGTGACGGTCTCAGCGGCTCCGCTGAACTCGACCACGACGTAGTAGCCCTCTTTCTTCTTGTTGATCTCGTACGCAAGCGCACGCTTTCCCCAACGGTCGATGGCGCCGGGGGTTCCCCCATTGTTTCGGATGGTGTCAAGTGCCCTGTCGAGGCTGACTTGGATGTTTTGTGCGTCGACACTGGTGTCGAACACAATCATGGTTTCATAAGGCCGCATAGCCATTTCCTTTCCCTCTGGACCGGTTGCCCGGGCTCCGCGGATCGGAGCAGGGTTATTACTTCTTTTAGTTCCACCGAAGTGGAGAGAAGAGTTTACTCCACTTGGGAGAGTCGAATTCCTAGCCCTCGTTAAAGGTGGCGGGCGTTGGGTACATTTCGTTCGACGCGGGGAAGGTGCCCCCACGAACATCACTCACGAATTGCCCTAAAGCACCGCCAATTACGGCATTGAGATCAACGTACTGGCGCACAAACTTGGCCGGCGTGCGGTTGCCGAGCCCCAAAAGATCGTGCCAGACGAGCACTTGGCCGTCGGTGCCGGCCCCGGCCCCGATCCCAATGGTGGGAATTTCAAGAGCCGCGGTGACCATGGAGCCCACCTCTTCGGGGACCCCTTCTATTACGAGCGCAAAGACACCGGCCTCTTGGAGCGCGAGGGCGTCTTCTAAGAGAACGTCGGCCGCTGACTTGGTCTTGCCCTGCACCTTGAAGCCACCCAGGGCCAAGACGCTCTGGGGCGTTAGGCCGATGTGGCCCATGACGGGAATTTCAGCGTTAATGATGGCCCGAACCGTGGCTTCACGGTTGCGGCCGCCTTCGAGCTTGACGCTGTGGGCGCCGGCGCGAATCAGGGCTCCGGCGTTACGAACGGAGTCGGCCGGGTCCACGTGGTAGCTCAGCCAAGGCATATCGCCCACGATGTGGGAGTTTGGCTTGGCCGTCGCCACGGCACGGATGTGGTGAACCATGTCTTGGACCGTGACCTGCAGGGTGTTTTCCTGGCCCATGACGGTGTTTCCCACGGAATCGCCGACCAAAATTATGTCGACTCCGGCCGCACTGGCCAAACGACCACCCGGTTCGTCGTAGGCGGTCACCATGACAATGGCGTCCTTACCGTTACGGCGTTTACGGGTGCGTAGCTGCGGGGCGGATATCACTTGGCAACTTTAGGTCGTTGCTCGACCTGACCGCCAGCGTGCCACTTTCGAAGGAGATGGTTGAACTTGCAACCGACACAGACTTCCACGGCGTAACACGTCACGGGGAGCTCGCGGCGCTCCAACCGGCGTAGATCGGCCTTAGAAATAGGGCAAACACCGCTAGCCGAGAGTTTGTCGCCAAAGACGTAGACGACCTGGCGCAACTCTTCCTTGGAACACACTGGACAGAGTTCGCCCATTAACCGGCCCACACCCTTGGCCGCTCGAATGAGATTGAAGTGGGCGTCGCAGAGGTCTTCCACCATCTTTTGGCCCTCGCGGACTTGGCGAACCAGGGCGTTGCGTTGCACGCGGTACTCAATAATGGCCCCGTGGGCGAGATCGACAATCGGGCGGCGTGCCATTGGGAGCGAGACTACCGTTTTTTCGGCATTTCTGACTACCGTCGCAAATGCGCGTTTCGATATATCGAACTGATATAGTGACGAACGTGTTAGAGCTCGCCATCCTCGGACTCCTTATGGACCGTGAACACCACGGCTATGAGATCCGTACCCATCTCAAGGATCGCTTGGGAATTGGTGGCAACGCCTCCTTTGGCTCTATTTACCCCGCTATTGGACGCCTCGAGCGTGAAGGCCTCATTGAAGAGGTCGTCACGAGCGAACCCCGCCTCGGTTCATTTTCCACTGGTTCACTCTCTGGTGAGCGGGCCGCCCTCAGGGGTAGCCGGTCAGCCACCGGCCTTGGTCGACGTGGTCGCAAGTCCTACCGCATGACCGAAATTGGTCGCCAGCAGTTCGCCGAGCGGTTGAGTGACCCCGCCACCCTCGATGACGCGCGCAGCTTTTCCCTGCGCATGGCTCTCTTTCGTTTCCTCACCCCCAACGCCC
>WLKR01000111.1 GCA_009701115.1 Actinomycetota bacterium
CTCCGTATTGTGATTCGCCCCTCGGGCACTGAGCCAGTGGTCCGAGTGATGGTGGAGTCCACCAACGGAGACCTCGTCGCCACGCTCGAAGCAACACTCCGTAGTGAATTTCTCTAAACAGTATTGAAAATCACGGGTCGGTAGACTGACCACCATGTGCGGCATCATCGGTGTCGTGGGAGCACAAGATGCTCTTCCGATTCTTTTAGAGGGACTTGAACGTCTCGAATATCGCGGCTACGACTCGGCCGGCGTCGCTTTGGTCAACGCGGGTGTCACCTGGCGGGCTCGCGCCGCCGCCGGAACTGAGTCCGTGGCCTCCCTGGTGGCCAACTGTGACTCGGCCCCGGCCCACAGCCCGGCCGGCATCGGCCACACTCGTTGGGCCACCCACGGAGCCCCGGGCGAAGAAAATGCCCACCCCCACATGGACTGCGCCGGTTCGATTGCGCTCATCCACAACGGCATCATCGAGAACCACCAGGAACTCGGCGCCCAGCTTCGCGAACGGGGCCACGTCTTTACCTCGGCCACTGACACCGAAGTGCTGGCGCATCGTATTGAAGAGTGGCGCAAGAGTGGACTCGATCTGCTGGAGTCCGTCCGGGCCACCCTGAACGAAGTCCGAGGGGCCTTTGCGCTCGCGGTGATGGACGCCGATGAACCAGACGTGATTATTGCGGCCCGCCGGGTCTCGCCACTCATTGTCGGAACGGCCGACGGCATGACGCTGCTGGCCTCTGACGTACCGGCCATCTTGGACCGGGCCGACCGGTTCTTTGTGGTCGACGATGACCAAATTGTTCGCTTAACCCCCAGTGGCTTCACCGTGACGGACCTGGCCGGCCAGCCCGACCAGTTGCGCGAGCTCGATGTTGATTGGGACCTCGAGACGGCCCAAAAGGGCGGCTACGAAGACTTCATGACCAAGGAGATCAACGAGCAGCCCGACGCCGTGCGGGCCACCTTGTTGGACCGAGTCGATGCCAACGGTCGGATCAAGTTTGATGAACTACGACTCACCGACGACCAGCTGCGCGACGCCGCGAAAGTCGTCTTGGTGGCTTGCGGCTCGAGTTTCCACGCGGCCATGGTGGCCAAGTACGCGATCGAGCGTTGGGCTCGCGTCTCAGTGGAAGTCGACATCGCTTCGGAGTTCCGATACCGCGACCCGGTGGTGGATGGCACCACGTTGGTCATTGGTGTTTCTCAGAGTGGTGAAACGATCGACACCATCCAGGCGCTCCGCGAAGCGAAGTCCCGTGGCGCAATGGTCGTCGCCGTTTCCAACGTGGTCGACTCCTCAATGGCCCGCGAAGCCGACGCCGTGCTCTACACCCGAGCCGGTCTCGAAGTCTGCGTGGCCTCCACGAAGGCCGTCTTGGCCCAGATCGCCGCACTGGAACTGCTCGCCCTGCAGTTGGCTCAAGTCCGCGGCACGCTCAGTGACGGCGAAGTTGCCATTCTTCTCGAGCACCTTCAGGCCACCCCGGAACTGGTGCGCACCACCATTGAGCGTGACGCGCTCGTGGCCGCCGCCGCGCAGCAACTCAGTGGTGCTCGCGACTTCTTCTTCTTGGGTCGCAACGTCGGATTCCCCGTAGCGCTCGAAGGGGCCCTCAAGCTCAAAGAGATCTCCTACCTCCACGCCGAGGGCTATCCGGCCGGTGAGCTCAAGCACGGCCCCTTAGCCCTTATTGAGCCCGGTGTCGTCGTTGTGGCCATCGCCACTGACGATGTTCTTCTCGAAAAACTGCTGGCCAATATTGCTGAAGTGAAGAGCCGTGGTGCCACGGTTGTCGCACTCTGCGTCGACGGTGATGAGATGGTGCCCGCGGTGGCCGACTTCGTGCTGCGCGTGCCGGCGACCAACTCCCTGCTCTCACCGATTGTCGACATCGTGGTGTTGCAACAGTTTGCCTATCACTTGGCCCGAGGCCGTGGGCTCAACGTTGACCGTCCTCGCAACTTGGCCAAGACGGTCACCGTCGAATGAGTGACGTCGTCGGCGTCGGGATTGATCTCGTCGACGTTGATCGCTTCGGGGCCACCATTACTCGTCGACCCTCGATGGTCACTCGACTCTTCACCCCTCGAGAGATTCGTGACGCCGCTGGTCGACCCGAACGGTTGGCGGCACGCTTTGCGGCCAAGGAGGCCACTCTCAAAGTGATGGGCTGCGGAATCGGCGCCGCTCCCTTTTCGAGTATTGAAGTTGAACGGGGGGAGTCCGGTGCTCCGTCTCTCCTCCTCCACGGCCGTGCGGCCGAGTTGGCCCGAGAACGTTCCATTACTCAGTGGCAGCTCTCATTGACCCACACCCATCGCACGGCCGCCGCGGTGGCTCTCGGCTTCACGGCGCGCAGCGACAGTGAACTTGTTTCGTCCCAGACCATGAATGACGCCCTAGGTCAAGTTCTGCGAGAGTTAGACCATGGCAATTGAAGGAACCCGACGCCCCTCGTGGGCCGAGATTGACTTAGGGGCGATGCGCCATAACGTCACGACGTTGCGCCACCTCGTCGCCCCGGCCCAACTCTGCGGTGTCGTGAAGGCCAACGGGTACGGACACGGAGCACTCTTCGCCGCTCGGGCACTGCTCGATGCCGGCGTGGCCGGCTTAGCCGTGGCCATCGTGGACGAAGGGGTCGAACTGCGTGACGGTGGCATCACCGAACCAATTCTCCTGCTGGCCGAAGCCCCGGCCGAATCACTGGTCGATGCGCTCGAAGCCAAGCTCACGCTCACGGTGGGATCACTCGAAGGGGCCCACGCCGCAGTGGCCGCCGCGCAAACATTGGGTGGCCACTCGCCAGTGCACATCAAAGTCGACACCGGTATGCACCGCATGGGTGTTGTGCTCGATGACCTCGGCGCCGTCCTCGACGTCCTGCACGCGTCGCCCAATATTGTCATTGAGGGCATGTACTCACACTTCGCCGTGGCCGACTCTGATCTGGATGAAGACCGTGACTACTGCGAAGCACAGATGGCACGGTTCGATAAGGCCGTGGCCATTGCCGCAGCCAAGGGCATCAACCCGCCACTGACGCACCTCGCCAACTCGGCCGCCGCCATTGCCTTGCCGGCCGCTCGCCGTTCCATGGTCCGAGTGGGCTTGGCCGCCTACGGCTACTTACCGCACCCCTCGATGGACTCGCTCCTGGCCGAACAGGGCATGCGCCTGCGCCCGGCGTTGTCCCTGCACGCTCGCGTCACGGCTATTCGCCAACTCGATGCCGGTGATCGTCCGAGCTACGGTCGCCGACGGGCTCTGCCCGAGGCCGCCACGGTCGCGACCGTGCCCTTCGGGTACGCCGACGGTTATCCCCGTCGCTTCTTTGACGCCGGAGCCGAAGTGCTCATCAACGGCATTCGCCATCCCTTGGCCGGTTCGGTCACGATGGATCAACTCGTGATTGACTGCGTCGGTGGCGAGGTTCGCGTGGGCGATGACGTCGTGTTGCTCGGCACCCAAGGGGAACAAACGATTTCGGCCGACGAGTGGGCCGCCTGGGGTGGGACCATTACCTGGGAAATTCTCTGCGGCATCGGTGCCCGAGTACCCCGCATTTCGCGTCACTAATCCATGGACATCCACAGCGCCAATGAGTGCACGCGCTGCGCCCTCTCTGAGACTCGCACCACCGTGGTCTTTGGCTCGGGTTCCCTCGACGCCGCGCTCATCGTGATTGGTGAGGCGCCCGGCAAGAGTGAGGACGAGGGCGGTGCTCCCTTCATTGGTCGCAGTGGCCAACTGCTCTTTTCGCTGATTGCCGAAGAGCTCACGATGCCGCGAGAGGACTGCTACGTGACCAACGTGGTGAAGTGTCGTCCCCCGGAGAATCGCACGCCACTGGCTCCCGAGATTGCGGCCTGCGCCCCGTGGCTCGAAGCCCAACGATCGATGTGGTCGGGAAAGGTCGTGCTCACGTTGGGGCTAACCGCGGCACGCGCCATGACGGGTTCGAAGGCCGCCATGAAGGACCTCCACGGGGTTCCCGTGGTGCGTGACCATCTCACTATCGTGCCGACGTACCACCCGGCCGCGGCGCTGCGTCAAGGACCTAGCGTGGTAGCCGTGATGCGCGCCGATCTCGCCGTAGTCCGAGGACTGCTCTCATGACGTTGACTCGTGCCACCTCCAGCGTGGAGGCGACCCAGCGCGCGGGCCGTGAGCTCGCCTCGCTACTGAGGGCGGGCGACATCATTTTGTTAACGGGGCCACTCGGTGCCGGCAAGACGGCCTTCACCCAAGGCTTGGCCGTTGGGCTGGGGGTCAGTGACCGGGTGACGAGTCCCACCTTCACGCTCGTGCGTCAACACCAGTGCGCCAACAGTCAAGGCATTGCGATACTGCACCACGCTGATGTCTACCGGACTAACTCGCTCGATGAGATTGAGGACCTGGCTCTCGAAGAACTCGTCGAAGTCGGAGGCGTCGCCGTTATTGAGTGGGGTGAGATGGCTGCTGCACTCTTAGGCCGAACGGCGTGGCGAATCACTATCGACGTCGTGGACGACGACCAGCGAACCATCGTGGTTGACGAGACCAGCGTGGGGGAGCGTCTGGCGATGCTGCAGGAATGGGCCACCCAGTGAACACACTCTTTCTTGAAACCGCGACACCCTTGTGTGCGATTGCTCTCGGTCGTGGTGACGTCATTGAGGTACGAGAACTCGACCAAGATCGCCGCCACGTGGAGGCGCTAACGCCCGGTATCGAAGCGCTGCTGCGCGAACAGGGGCTGACCGTGGCCCAGCTCGACCGCATCGTGGTTGACCGGGGCCCGGGTCTCTTCACGGGTCTGCGGGTGGGAGTCGCTACCGCCATTGCGCTGGCCGACGCCGTAGGGGCGACTCTGGTTGGCGTGACCTCGCTCGAACTCTTGGCTCACGGACTTTGGCTGGAGGGTCATCGCGGGGCCGTGGAGTGTTTGATTGATGGACGTCGTGGTGAGGTCTTCTCGCAGTCCTTCCTGCTGGGCGAAACGGTGACGGCCCGCACAGAGGCGTCGGTGCGCACACCCCAAGACGTCGTCGTGGAGTACGGCACGAGCGGCGC
>WLKR01000112.1 GCA_009701115.1 Actinomycetota bacterium
AGGCGACCGTTGGGCTTCGGCCCATGATTCGCATTGTTGCTCGACACTCACTGGATGCTTCGTACTACGTAGCCGACAGATCGCTCGAACTCGATGGGGTCCGCCATGGACCGCCGGGACACTGGATAAGAGGAAGTGGACCCATCGATGGCTCGGTGCTCGAGCGTTCTTGGCGGACCTCGCCACGAGCAACAATCGTTGGCTATGACCTCATCGTGGCGGCCCCACGAACGGTGTCGATCCTGTTGGCATTGGGAGGGACTGATGAACAACGCCAAGTTGTGGCCGACCATCGAGAGTCCGTCCGGGCCGCCATGGGCTACTTGGAAGACCGAGCGCTTGTCGTCAAATCCAAAATGATGGGGGAGGGTATCGAACAACGCGGGCGCTGGTCCTCAATCGTTTCGTTTACCCATGGCGTGAATCGAATCGGTGAACCGCATCTGCACGACCACGTATTAGTGGGAGCACTGCCTCACCATCGTTCGCGGGTGCTGAGTCGTCAAGCATTATCTGCACACCTCCTTGCGGCTGACGCGATATATCGCGCAGAAATTCGCTTTCGCATAAACCAGTATGGGGTGCGTCGAGCCTGGCGGACGCTCGGTGGAGTTGACATTGTGCACGGGGTGGACGAAGGTCATCGAGCGCTCTGGCCTGGCGACAGAGCGTGGGGATCCCAAAAAGAATCGTGGACGCGTGGAGCAATCCTCGAGAAATGGAGTACGGACCTACTCCGCTTTGAGCGGATTCAAATGCGGGAGCCTCCAACCCGAACGGCTTCAATAGATGAGCAGATTTTCGGGGCGCACTTTGAAGGTCCGATTTCTGTGGCTCGCCGTGATCTGGTTGCCGCCTCGGCCAATGCCTCCTCCTCGGGACTCCTACGAAGCAGTATTGAAGCCTTCGTTGATACTCACTACCCGGCGCTTGTCGCCGATCGTGGTCTGACCGAGAGGCGGATCGGGGTTGCTGAAGCTCGCCAGAGTGCGCTCGTTAGAGCGCGTGGTCCGCGACCGCTCGAAGCGGAATATGTCACCCGTTGGCGTCAACGCGAGCGCCCACGCTCTATCGAACGCTCCAGGTAACGAGCAAACCGTTCCTCTCGAAAGTACGGAGTTAGCCGGATCCACTCCATCTCCTTAGTTGGCCCTAGGCCGAGAGCCATGCCTTGGCGCCCATGCGCGACATCAGACGGCGTTAGTCGTATTTGCTCACGTTCACTTCGCATTCCTCCGCTCACCCGCCCTCTCCGCCCGAGTGAATGGGAAATTTGGCTCCGGTGATTACGACCACCGAGAGCGCTCAGGAGTTCGAGGGTCGGACGATCCGCAATGCCCGGTAGCACCAGCGAGGTGGGAAAGAGGGAGAGGAATGACTCACCGCTAACTCCCCAGCGGGCGCGCGCTTGACTTAGATCTTGAAGGCAGGCCATGGTTATGACTCCCTGGCCCCCACCTTCCGAAATGATTGATGGCAACGTAGGCAGCGGTGCCACGTTGGCCAATTCATCGAGCGCCAGCGTTAGGCGAGCGCCTTTATGAAAATCCTGATACGTCCGATGAACAACCTCTTCAATTAAGCCCACTACCAAGGGGGTCATGATGTTCTGGTGTCGACTGGGGGCCACGATGTGGAGTTGTGACCTTGAGTGCAGGAACGACTCAACATCCAGTTCGGGATACCTCGAGGTTCTTTGGGTGGCATCAGTGCGGAGTCCATCTAGGAGACCAGAGGCAGTCGACCAAATACCGGAACGCTCCCGATCATCGGTAGCCAAGATGCCTTCCAGTAGCGCAATCGATTGGTGATCAGTGCTGTAGTGCGCTCTAAGAATCTCTAGTCCTTCAAGTCCGTTATGACGGTCAATCGAGCGCGAGAAATTCTTCAGAGAAGTTCCTTGAATCGCCGCCGCGTGCATCAACGGTGCAACCAGCGCGCTGGCTCGCTCGGCCCAGTGGTCGCGATTTTGGGAACCATGAAACGTCTGGCGGGCATTCACGAGGCTCCGAGCAGTGAGTAGCGCCCCGTCCCAGGTACGAGCAAGTCGAATCGGAGAAAAACTTATGGCCGTCGTGCCCGTGGGGGTTGCAACCGTGCCACTCGGATCAAAAATTAGTTGTGGAACATCGCGCCGGGCCCTAGAAAGGAGTCTGACGACATCGTCCTTCGTCGAAGTTGTGATTGCAGCACGCATTGTCATCAGGAGATTTGGAACGATTAGAGCTGATGTCTTCCCGCTTCGTGATGGCCCGAGCACGAGGGTGGAACGCTCGGCGCCACTAAACGCGTCACCCGAAATTCCTCGCCCGAGGTAGTTCCCAATATCCATTTCGAGCTCATAACGGTCGCATTCGTAAATGCTTGACTTTTGATCAAAAAAAGAGTCAACTTTCGCTGTCCTTCTGACAAAGAGGTTCTGCATTTTTTTGAAGCGCTAATGGCTTCATGAAAATGTTCTCTTTCGAAATGGACCGCGTACTGCGATTAGTGCGACACTGCCGTGAGGCAGGACCGTACGTAACCGAGTCCGCGTTTCAACGTGGTAGAGGTGCACCAAATTGGTGAGTCTCGACGCCAGGTTGATTTAACGTTTATTCCCAAGGAGGGAACGTGGCTACTGCTACAAAGAAGGCTGCTCCTAAGAAGGCTGCCAAGAAGGCTGTAAAGAAGGCTGCTCCTAAGAAGGCTGCCAAGAAGGCTGTCAAGAAGGCTGCTCCTAAGAAGGCTGTCAAGAAGACTGTCAAGAAGGCTGCTCCTAAGAAGGCCGCTAAGAAGACTGTCAAGAAGGCTGCTCCTAAGAAGGCTGCCAAGAAGGCTGCTCCTAAGAAGAAGTAGTTGTTCTGTCCCATTTGGGACGATGAATGCGGGGACCTTCGGGTCCCCGCATTTTTCATTTCTTAGGTCGCTGGGAGATCTTCAGGGGAGTCAATATCAAAGCGCCACGGAGAGTCTTTGATGACATGGGGCTCGATACCCTGACGTCGACTCTCCGCAATATGGCAATTCGCTGAATCTGGGCCGTATTGAAACTTGAAATCCATCCCGGTGGGAAGCGCGAGGACATTGCTGCCGAGGCCCAGGTGGTCTGTGAACAACGAGATGCTGTCGCCGAACTCGAAGAGACCCAAGTTTTCAGGCTGGGCGAGATCGGCATGGATAATGACGACGTGAGCAAACTGTTCGCTCGCCTTCAGGTAGGCCTCGCTGACACCTTCGTTAAGTCCCTGATGCGATGGCCGGAAAGCAGTCAAGCCATGCAGCGCAGCGAATTCCTCAATATCTTCATCATCGGTCACTATCCACGTCGTTAGTGGTCTGCACGCGACGAGCACGCCCAGTGCCAGCTCCTCCACTAGCTGGGCCGTAGCGCCATCGCTTAGATGTGCGCGCAGTCGTTGCTTGGCCGTCGCAAAAGATTTGAGTGGCACGAGAGCGATTCGGTCACGCATGAAAGCGGTCACAGCGTGACACCTTGAGAGATTGGAGCAGTGAACGAGTGGTCTCGTCGGATTCGTTGGCGCCTTAACGGTGGAAATATCGCGACCGACGCATCATCCTGATGAGTAGAGCGGGGTGCAGCTGTGCGGTGCGTTGGCATGGCGCCACTCTATTAGTGGCACTTCGTAGGCTAGAGAAATGGTCCACATGTATCCGACGTTGGACTTCGAGTCACCCTTCCTGCGCAGTGGACAACTCGTCGTGGGAATCGACGAGGTTGGTCGGGGGGCGTACGCCGGACCCGTAACGGTTGGTGCCGTTGGAATTCAGAGCGCTAAGGAGATTCCCGCTGGCCTGAAAGATTCCAAGCTCTTAACAGCACGAGCTCGCGAAGCATTAGTGGAGCCGATCCATATCTGGGCCGATGCCTGGGGAGTTGGTTCGGCGACTGCCGAAGAAATCGACATGTGGGGTATCCGTATTGCGCTCGCGGTGGCGGCCGATCGGGCCCTAGCCACGCTGATGTTGCCCGTACACCAACTACTTATCGACGGACCGGCCAATCTGCTCCGATGCCCCATGGGTGTGGCACTCGGAGTCGCGCAACCACCCGCGATTCGTTTCGCATCAACTCCCGCGCAGATGATCGTCAAGGGCGACCAGAAGTCGGCAACGATTGGCGCCGCCGCCGTCCTGGCCAAGGTGTCTCGCGATGCGTTTATGACTGAACTCAGTCATGAGTACCCACAGTACGAATGGGCTGGGAATAAGGGCTACGGAGCCCCGGGCCACATTGCGGCAATTGCAGCCTCCGGACTTACTTCGTACCACCGTAAGTCGTGGAATATCTCCTAGGGTTCGTTAGTTTTCTAGTGCCGCTAAGAGAATCTGATCGATCGTGCGATGCTTGAAGACAAAACCATGGGCCTCTAATGTCGCGGGAATCACTCGCTGACTCGCCATGAGTGCCTCTGAGACCAGTTCGCTGCCGAGGGCAATGTCTAGGGCCAATCGGGGTACTGCGGCAATGGCGGGGCGGTGGACTGCTGCTCCAAGGGCTCTGGTGAACTCCCGATTCGTAATGGGCTCGGGGGCGACCAAGTTAACGGGGCCGGCAATTTTATTGTCGAGCAAGAAGAGGATCGCTTGAATTTCGTCGTGGAGCGAAATCGGACTGAGGTATTGACGACCTGATCCCAGGCGCCCTCCGACACCGGTCTTAAAGAGCGGTAGTTGCTTCTTAAGTGCGCCGCCGTGGGAGCCCGTAACGATGCCCGTGCGAAGCCAGGTCAACGTGATGCCCGCGTCCTTGATTGGCAGCGCGGCGTCTTCCCAAGCCACGCAAACATCGGCCAAGAAGCCGTCGCCAGGAGGACTCGCTTCGGTGAGAACTTCATCGCCCTTGGAGCCGTAGTAGCCGATGGCCGAGCCGCTGAGTACGACGGCGGGTAGAGCCTCGAGCCCAACGATGGTTTTGGCGAGTAGGGCTGTGCCGTTTGTTCGAGATTCAAGAATTTCCTTTTTACGGCCTGCCGTCCATCGCTTGTCGGCAATACCAGCCCCGGCGAGGTGAACGAATGCGTCGATACTCCCGACGCGGGCGAGATCGTCTCGATTGAC
>WLKR01000113.1 GCA_009701115.1 Actinomycetota bacterium
CAGTCTGTATGCATGCATAATGTCGATCTGGTCTGGTCCGACGCCACGGCCGAAGTTCACCGATTTGTGGTTGGACCCGTAGAAAACAACGTCTACGTGGTTCGGTGTCGCCAAACGGGCGAGGCGCTTCTCATTGATGCGGCCAACGAACACGAACGGCTGCTCGACATCGCCCGGGCTCTGGGCGTCCAAAAAGTCGTAGAAACGCATGGTCACTGGGACCACATCCAGGCCGTCGAAGCCGTACGTGAGGCCGGTATTGATGTCTGGGTTCGCCAAGAAGATGCGGCCATGTTGCCGAGCTACGACGCCCTCCTCGAAGACGACGCCGTTTTATCGGTGGGGGCACTCCGCATTCGGACACTCCACACTCCCGGTCACACCCCAGGATCTATCTGCTTTTCGCTCGAAAACACCCCCGTCCTCTTTACTGGTGACACCCTTTTTCCGGGCGGACCTGGCAATGCCACCTTCGAAGGCGGCGACTTCCCGACCATCATCCAATCCATAGAAAATCGCATCTTTCGGGCTTTCGATGGCGAGACCTTGATTTGGCCCGGGCACGGTGCTCCAAGCACCGTCGGAGCTGAATCACCCTCGCTGGATACCTGGGTGGCCCGAGGCTGGTAGCCGGAGGGGTATTTCACACACGGCGGTAGGCTTTAACCGTGACCGCTCCCCTCTTAGAACTCCAGAATCTCCACGTTGTAGCCGAAGATTCACAAATTCTCCGTGGAGTGAACCTCACTATCAACGCTGGCGAGGTTCACGCCTTGATGGGACCCAACGGAGCCGGGAAGTCAACCCTTTCCAACGTCATCATGGGTCACCCCGGATACACCATCACCGAAGGACGGGTCCTGCTCAATGGTGAGGACATCGCCACTTGGACCGCCGATGCGCGGGCCCGGGCCGGGATCTTCTTGGCTTTCCAGTATCCAGAAGCCATCAGCGGCGTCTCGGTCATCCAATTTCTTCGTCAAGCAGTCGCCGCCCGGAAGGGTCTCGATGAACTGAGCGTTCTGGAGGTCCGCATGGACCTCATGGAATGGATGGATCGACTCGGCATGGACAGCACCTTTGCCGAGCGTCACCTCAACGAAGGCTTCTCTGGTGGCGAGCGCAAGCGTAACGAAGTTCTCCAGATGGCCCTCCTCGAGCCCATTGTGGCCCTGTTGGATGAGACCGACTCCGGCCTCGACATCGACGCGCTTCGCGTCGTGGCCAACGGTGTTCGCACCGTCAAGGCGGCGCATCCGGAAATGGGCGTCATCCTCGTAACCCACTACGTCAAACTCCTCGATGAACTGAAGCCCGATCACGTGCACGTCTTGATTGATGGCGAAATTGTCCATTCCGGAGACGCCACCGTGGCCGACACCATCGAGCGTGAGGGATACGAGCCCTTCCGACTGGTGAAGAGTTGAGTTTCTTTCTCCCATCCCAAGTCCGCAGTGATATTCCACTGCTGCATCGGGAGGTCCATGAGCGCCCCATCGTCTACCTCGACACGGCCGCTACCGCACTAACGCCGCGCATTGTTATTGAGTCAATGCAGCGCTACTACGAGACGTATCACTCCAATGTGCACCGAGCGGTCTACGTCACCGCCGCCGAGGCCACCGAGGCCTACGAACATGCGCGCATTGCCATCGGGCGCTTCATTGGCGCGCCACATCCAGCGGACGAACTGATCTTCACGCACGGCACGACCGAATCCTTCAACCTCTTGGCTAAGTCGTGGGGCCGGGCCAACCTCACGTCGTCCGACGTTGTCGTGCTGACCGAGATGGAACACCACGCCAACTTGGTGCCTTGGTTCCAGCTCCGAGAAGAAATTGGCTTTGAAATCCGCTTCATCAAGGTCACTGATGATTTTCGCCTCGACCTTTCTAATCTTGATGAACTTCTACGGGGAGCCAAACTGCTCTCCGTGACCGGCATGTCAAACGTGCTCGGAACGATTAACCCCATTGCTGAGTTGGCTGCAGCGGCCCACGCTGCCGGTGCGCTGATTGCCGTCGACGGAGCCCAGTCGGTCGCCCACGGGGTGACCGACGTGGTCGCACTTGACATCGACTTTTTGGCCTTTGGCGCCCACAAGATGCTGGGACCCACGGGTATCGGAGCGCTCTGGGTGCGCCGCACCATTCTGGACTCCATGCCCCCATTTCTCGGTGGCGGCGGCATGATCGCTGACGTCAGCCTCAACGGGTTTTCGGCCGCCGCGGGAATCGCTAAATACGAGGCCGGTACGCCACCAATCGCTGAAGCCATTGGATTCCACACGGCCGCGCACTACCTCGAGAGCCTGGGCATGGAAGATATCGCGGCCTACGAGCACCAGCTAACGGCCTCGCTCCTAGACCAGTTAGCGACACAGTTTCCAGAGCGAATTCGCGTTATCGGACCCACCACTATGGAGATGCGTGGTGGGGTGGTCAGCTTTGATGTCCAAGGCGTTCACCCCCACGACGTGGCCCAAGTCCTCGACCAGTTCGGCGTTTGCGTGCGACCAGGACACCACTGCGCCAAACCTCTAATGAAACGCTTTTCTCTCGCTGCTACGGCTCGAGCCAGCTTTGGTCCCTACTCGGATGAATCTGATATCGAAACGCTGATGACGGCGCTCGACGACGCCGTTAGGTTGTTTGGCTAACGATGTCAAACCTTGAAGATCTCTACCGCGAAATTATTCTGGACCACTACCGGAATCCCCGTAACCGGGGCGAGTTAGTCACACCACCGGCCCACAAGGCCGAAGGATTCAATCCGCTCTGTGGCGACGAAATCACCGTTTACCTCCAAGTGGAGGACGGCACGCTGGTCGACATCAAGATTGCCGGCCACGGCTGTTCAATCTCGCAGTCCTCAGCCTCGCTCATGACCGCAGCCGTGAAGGGCAAGCCCCTAGAAACGGTTCGAGGCACGATTGACACGTTCAAGCAACTGATGACCGTTCACGAGACCTCTCTCGATACTGAAGTTGATCCGGAGCCGGTCAACCTCCGTGCACTCGGCGAACTCGCTGCTCTTCAGGGTGTTGTGAAGTTCCCAGTTCGCATCAAGTGCGCCACGCTGGCGTGGAACACGCTCACGCAAGGTCTCAACGACCTCTCGTAATACTTACTTATTAGCCTCGCCGGGGAAGCAGGGCTTGGGGTTGAAGTAGTACGCATTATTGGTTGGCTGCGTTGTTGTCGTCACGTGATGCTTCACGGTCGTACCCGTGTGCTTCACCGTGGTGGAGGTGGTCGTCGTAGGCAACGGCACAAACGGAGGCTGAGGCGTCTGCAACAGTGCGTTCGGTGGCGGATTCGTCGGCTTGATCAACGAAGATCCAAAAACATTGACGAGAAGCTTCTGCGCTGCAGGCTGGTTGACAACGAGAACACTGCCGTAGTTCCCGACGCGCCCGGGGCTGATGGTCGGCATGGTGTAGGTCATCATCTGATTGGGGTCGAAGTTGTGAAATTTCACGGCGAGGGCAATCACGTTATTGAGGGTGAAGGAATTATCAATCGTGATGCCCTCGGGCAGCTTGCCTAGAACATTCATAATCGTGTTGGGGTTGTACTCCTTGCGGGCTCGCAGAATCATCGCGCGCAGGAAGGCGTCTTGACGATAGATACGGCCGTAGTCACTCGTTCCGTCGTAGTACCAGTGACCATTTTGGAACCATTCAAAGTGGCGAGACCGAGCTACGGCAAGGGCGCTGATGCCGTCAATGTGCTGGCAGCCAGGCGTAAAGATACGAAGACCCGAGTACGCATCTCGAGCCCGGTAGGGGAAGTTCATGTACAGCCCGCCTAGCGCAACGACCGAGTTCGCCAAGCCACCGAAGCTGACTTCCACAATGTGGTTGATGGGAATGCCGAAGTTCGCAGTGATGGTGCGGGCCAGCAATTCGGGGCCACTGCCATAGTTCACGTTGATGCGGTTAAACCGGGTGTAGAGACCGGTGTTTTCCAGTAGCGACACCATGGTGTCGCGTGGGATTGAAATCACGGAAATCTTCTGAGCACCCGGGTCAACATGGATGATCTTCACCACGTCGCTACGTTGTCCCGCAACCGTGCCGGCCTGAGCCGCGGCTGAGCCGTGGAGGCCGACGCGAGAGTCAGAGCCTACGGAGAGAATATTAAAAGGCTCATCGCCAATCGTGGGAAGGCAGGTTTTGCAGCCCAAGTTGTTGAGCTTTTCGAAATTCGAACGCAGGCCCCAGTAGGAATAACCAACAAAGCCAGTGCCTATCACCGCGATGGCTAGGAGCACTGCAGTGACTCGACGGCGCAGTAACGATTTGCGACCTCGCTTCGAAGCGCGCTTAGTGCCTCGAGGCGACTTACGGGTCACTCCGGAACGGCTATCAATCGCATCGCCCAAGGCAATGAGTCGGTCTTCGTTACCAACTTTGCGATTACGAGATCCGCCTGTACGCCCAGTAGCCATTTACTCAAATTACCAACGATGAACCGTTAGAGACGGTCATCGCGTAATTCTTTGAATGGTTCGTAGCCATCACGCTCAAGTACTTCAGCCAATTCTGGTCCGCCTTCGGCCACCACTCGCCCCGCGCTCATGACGTGAATTACATCAGGCGTGAGTTCTTGCAGGAGTCGGCGGAAGTGAGTAATGGCCAAAACGCCAAGTCCCCATTCCTTCGTGGCCAGCTCCAAGCGTCGGGCGACAGCACCGAGCGCATCGACATCGAGTCCGGAGTCGATCTCGTCCAACACTGCGAAGGCCGGCTTCAAAACACCTAACTGCACAACTTCGGCGCGCTTACGCTCGCCACCGCTGAGGTCGACATTGACAAAGCGCTCGAGTAACTCTGGGCGGAGACCAACATTGACTGCCTCGAGGGCCATAGTGGCTTCGACTTCATTACGCTTTGCGCCCGCAGCCACCAGCATGTCGACGGGACGAACGCCGGGAACTTCCATGGGATGTTGGAGTGCCAGAAAGAGGCCCGCCCGTGTTCGTTCCGACGGAGCGAGCCCCAAGAGTTCAAGACCATCAAGCTTTACCGAACCGCCAGTAACG
>WLKR01000114.1 GCA_009701115.1 Actinomycetota bacterium
AATACGACGACGTAGTTCGGTCGCCGCCTCCAGGGCGTCAACCCCGAGTCGTGACAGGCTACTTAAATCACCAAAGGCCTCATCCAGGCTGAGTGGTTCAAAGACCGGTGTGAAGTCCGAGAGAATCTCCAAGAAGTGTGCCGAGACTTCTTCGTATCGAGAGAATCGTCCCGGCAGAATGATGAGATCGGGGCAGTGGCGTAGGGCCACAACGCTCGGCATGGCCGAGTACACGCCCCGGCATCGAGCTTCGTAGCTGGCCGAAGCCACCACGCCTCGCCCGCCGGCTCCACCCACAGCGACCGGCTTGCCGCGCAGTTCGGGATTATCGAGAACCTCCACCGAGGCAAAGAAGGCGTCGAGATCGACGTGAAGTATCGGAAGCGCCGAAACGCTGGTGTCTTTAGTGTGCGAGTTCGACACAGCGGAATGCTTCTCCGAAGCGAATGCCCACTTCTCGCCCAGCAGCCTCAGCGCGGCCC
This sequence comes from Actinomycetota bacterium, assembly GCA_009701115.1. The sequence continues at coordinate 483 of WLKR01000114.1, forward strand.
ATCACGGCAGAGCGAACCCACTGGGGATCATCAGTCACTTGCGAGCCGTGGGCCAGTACGGCGGCCACCTTGGCGTCGATAGACGCGGTGATGTCAATAACGACATCTGGTTCGTGGGTGCCGGAGAGCAGCATGTTGTTTACCTGATGAGCTGGTCCGGTGTTGGGGTAATAAAGGGGCATCGCCGCTGCAGGAGCGGCGGCATCGAGAAGCGCCCAACCCAATTCACGATGATCGCGGTGATTGACGTAGACCCCACCGAAAAATGTCGCAGTGGGATCGGGGCCGAGAACGCAGTCGGGCGTTGACGCACGGATGAGACGAACGAGTCGTTCGCGAAACTCATTGGTGTTGGCGATTTCTCCATCAGGAATTCCGAGGCACTGAACTTCACGGATACCTAGCAATTGCGCCGCACTCTGAAGCTCTTGGGATCGTTGGTCACGGAGACGAGATACATCGGTCGCAGGATCTAGCGAGCCCTTCGCCCCATCACAGACAATCACGAGATCCACACTGACCCCTTGTGCGGCCCAGGCAGCCAGAGTGCCCCCCGCCGCGATGTCGGCATCGTCGGGATGGGCGTAGAGAGCGAGCACGCGGCGCGGAGTCTCGGTGAAGACCCGCACTGCTAGCTCCGAGACTTTGGCGCCGTGCTCTTAACCAACATCTTGAGCTCACGAGCAAAGTCGGCGGCGTCAGCGAAGTCCTTGTAGACCGAAGCAAAGCGCATGTAGGCCACATCGTCCAGTTGGCGCAGGCTCTCCAGAACGGCAAGACCCAGTTCTTCAGTCGTAACGTCACGCCCGAGGAGACGCATGGACTCCTCCACGCCGGTTACGAGCGCCATGACCGCCTCTTCTTCGACGGGGCGGTTCTTGCAGGCGCTCTGAACACCACGGACAATTTTCTCCCGATCGAACGGCTCACGGTCTCCGGAACGCTTCACGACGGTGAGTCCAACTTCTTCGATTCGTTCAAATGTGGTGAATCGTTGATTGCACGCCGCGCATTCCCGTCGGCGACGGATAGCGACGCCATCTTCGGCCAGTCGAGAGTCGACCACGCGATCGTCATCAGTCGAGCAAAAGGGGCATCGCACAAGGCTAAGTTAGCCCAATTAACCCTAAAATTTAGGGAATGAGGACGTGTTCACCAGGAGTGACCACGGTTGAGCGCAGGGACTGCACGAGCGCTTGGCGAACGAGCTCGGGATGCTGCGGGCTCACCGCACGGGCGATGGTATCGATCGTGTCGTGCTCACCGACGATGTACACGGTGCCACTGTGGTAGCGACTGTTCATCGCCACGTCCATATTCACGTTGTACTTCGTAACGCCACCGAAAGCACTACCCGGCCAGGCGAGGGCGACAACGGCGATGAGTGCGCTGAGCGCAAAGAAGGTTCGACGACGACGTTGCAGCATGCGAGCCCGTGCCGCACGTCGAACGGCCAGGGGGACCTGGGCGCGCTGCGGCACAACCTTTAGAGGGACACGACGGTCCACTTCCAAACGGGTCTGCCACCGTGGTGTGTTTACGATTCCAATAGCCATTTCCGACACTCCTACTTCACTAAGGCGAACATCTGTTCGTAAGCATAAGGCGAACAACTGTTCGTGTCAACTCGACTGGACCATGATGGCAAAATGCTGTGACATTAGCCAAATTCCCGTAATTTACGGCCAATTCGACCGAAATCTTCAAGATTCGGACCCTGCACGCCTACGGCGCGAAGGCTGGGGGCCACCTCACTGAGAGTCCGAACGAGAGATATCTGGTTCCGCCGGACAAGTCGGGCGCACTCCTCGCTCAGCCTCTCATTGGGGTGATCATTGGAGTCGGTCACTTGCCCATCGGTGACCCAAACGACTCGGTCTCTGTCTCGTCGCAACCCGAGGGCGTACCGAAGGACGGGACCGTCAACTCCATTGCCCACGTTGCCTGTGGGCCAGCTCTGGGCTCGACAACCACGATCGGCGAGAAGCCAGGCGTTGGGTTGCCCGACGGCATCACCGGGTCGATGGCTGTACCCAATGACAGTGACACCGGGCACGGCATCAAGTAGTGCTTGTAGTTCAGCTTCGGGAATGTCCATAGATCCCGACTGATCAATGACAACAACCGCACCGGGTCCGACGCGGCGGCGAGTGAATATGCGCTGGTGGGGATCGGTCAGAAGCCGGTCGAGGTGTGGTCTCCCAGTGCCAGAAACCTGTGCGGTCCTCCGGCGGCCCCCCATTCGCGGATGTATCGATGCGTACTCCAACGTTGTATCGAGCACCAAGGGAGCAAAGACTCCACTAGCGGGACGTCGCCCACCCGGCTGCAGGCTGCGGCGGAACTGCTTGAACTCTTCAGCGGTAGTGGGGGCTTGCGCTCCAGCGACCCGATCGGCAAGTCGCGCTAGTCGCACCGTCACATCGAGGTAGCCATCGGGTACTTTCGCATCGCCCTGAAGCTGCGTGCTCGTCAACTTGACGGTTGAGAAATCGCGAAGCGCCGCGCTCAACGTTGAGCCAAACGCTCGCAGAGCCTTAGCCCACTCCGGTCGAACCTTACGCACTCCCCCGAGATACTCCTTGGCTGCGCCCGTGCCATGGAGCGCCACGTAGAAGAAGACGGCCTCAGCCCATTGGTTCAGCTCGCATAATCGTTCACCAGAGAGTCGCTCAGAGCCATCACGAAGTTCCTCCGTCTCAAATCCCAGGCGAGCCAAAACGGTATTCACTCGCAATTCCTCAGCGCAGGTCAGAGCCCTCTCGGAAACATCGCTCAGCACGCCGTCATGTTCGATATGGGCCGGAGAGATTCGTAGATGCACGAGTTCGTGGGCTCGCACAACCCGATCTGATGGCGTTGATCCCAGGGGTACCGTCAGCCGTCGAGTTGAAAAATCGCAGCTAGCTGCTCCGCGTTGGCTCGTACCAGGCACCACAGACCACGGCTCCACTTCGGCGAAGTCACTGCGACCAACTACGAGGTTGGGAAAGACGGGCCGCGTCAAGAACGGCCCATCGCTCCGACGTGCAGGGCGTCGATGAAGTCAGCTCCGCCGGCAGCACCGAAGAGCAACTCACTGGCTCGCGTCGGCCCAAGAGTGCCGCGCAGTTGGTCGAAGGCGTAGAACTTTCGCAGCGAAACCCGGCGCCCGCTCTCCCCTACTGAGCCGCGCATCGCCGCGAGCTTTAAATCATCGCTCAACATACGCACGGCACTCGGATGTGGTGAATCGATACGGATGGTCACCGGGAATCGATCGCGGAGTGCTTCGGGCAGCATCGCCATCTCTTCCAGGTTGGTTGTCATAATGACGTTGAAGCCCGTTGCGGGCCTAACTACTTCGCCGGTGGTGGGGTGATGCCACTGCGACGAGCCGTCACTGTCGGCCATGGCCAGGAGCAGACTCAGAACGTCACCCGAAGCGCGATCAACCTCGTCGACCACGAGTCGCCCTCCACTACGCCACGCTCGCAACGCGGGGCCGTCTTGCCACTGCCAGCCACCGGCCCCGTTCGGCAGCCACGCTCCGGTGACATCGGCGGAGGTGAGATCTTCAGTACAAATCAGTCGCTCAACGGGTCGTTCGCCAGTCAGCCAGCGAAGGGCGGCGTAGGTCTTTCCTGTTCCGGGGGGACCAAACAAGATGATGCGGTCGATACCGGCCCCCATCGTGGCGGCTAAGTCATCCCAACACTTCGGCATTAGTTCTTCCATAGTTCCCTTTCAATCGAGCCCCTAACGGTCGACCGAAACCCACCCGAACGAATGTTTGCTTTTGGCCAAGATTTGTCCTACGATACGAACAACTGTTCGTAAGGAGTCCCCGTGGCTGAAGCATTAACCCCCATTCGTCGAGCCATCCTCGAGTACATCGCTGCTCACCAGAAGGAGCGCAACTTCCCACCCACCATCCGAGAGATTGGCGCTGCTGTGGGTCTGAAGTCTCCCGCCACAATCAAGAACCACATCGACGTCCTCAAGGAGACGGGCCACATCACCGCCGACCCGCAAAAGCCCCGCACCCTGATGGTCAAATTGGACCAGAACGCCATTGTTGAACTCGACAGCGTGCGCGGTGTTCGCAACATTCCCCTTATTGGTGACGTCGCCGCCGGTACTGGTGTCCTCGCCGCCGAAACCCAGGGTGAGTACATGGCACTGCCCGAAGAGTTCGCCGGCCGTGGCGAATCCTTCGTCTTGAAGGTTCGAGGCGAGTCGATGATTGACGCGGCGATTTTGCCCGGTGACTTTGTTGTCGTCTCGCGACAGGTCACCGCCAATAAGGGTGAAATTGTGGTGGCCGGTATTCCCGGTGAAGAGGCCACCGTCAAGCGCTACTTCCCTCAGGGCAGTCGCGTGATCTTGCAGCCCGAGAACTCCACGATGGAACCAATGGAGTTTGACGCCAACGATGTTGTCATCTACGGCAAAGTCATCTCGGTACTCCGTAACTACTAGGAGACTCCTCAAAGAATCGCCACTCGAGCGTCGGCGAGCCCGGGGCACGATTTGTGTTGCGCCTTGGTAAACCGATAGCCATGAGAACAGCCCTG
>WLKR01000115.1 GCA_009701115.1 Actinomycetota bacterium
AAGATGCCGTGGCGTCTCTACCAGAACTACTTCTTAGACACTGCGCTCTTTCGCCTGCGTCGAGTCAACGATCACATGAAGCTCTCTTAGGAGTACCGAACCTCGTCGGAGGTCCTGGCCTGGTGGTTGGCGACGGCTCCGCGAATATCGGCAATGAGCTCATCAATTAGTGGTGCGTGCACCGGCGAGAGCATCAGGTGCAGACCCTTCGGGTCGGAGTTGCGGTTCACGTGCCATCCGCGCACCTCTAGGGCGTCACCAACCCCAAAGAGGTCCAGAGTCGAACTCGATAGGGCCAGCAGCGGTCCGACGGGTTCGCCAACTACGTCGATGCCGTCGATTGCATCAATCGCGCTACGAAGTCGGTTGGTGGCCTCCACCAAGGTGGCGGTGATATCGGTGAAGCCTTCAACGCCGAGATACTTCATGATGGCCCACGATGCCACGACGGGAGCGGCCGCGCGAGCACCGGCGATGGCCGGGGTGGCGTAGAGGCCAGATCCCCACTCGGAGTAGAAGTAGGTCTGGAGCCAGGCCCAGTCGTCATCGCGGTGCAAGATGACCGATGAACCCTTCGGGGCGAAGCCGTACTTGTGAATATCGACGGAAATCTCAGTCACACCTGGAACGCGAAAGTCCCAGAGGGGAATCTCAATGCCGAGCTCTTCCATGAAGGGGAGTACGAAGCCACCAATGCAGGCGTCGACGTGACAGGCAATGCCGTTCTCGGCGGCCAGCGCGGCCAGCTCTTCCACGGGGTCCATGGCACCGTGCGGGTAGGAGTAGGCGTTGGCCACGATGACGGCCGTATTGGGATTCACCAGTGCTCGCGCGGCGGTCACGTCGGCTCGGAAATTCTCGTCCAGGGGAATCTGCACCAGCTTCATGCCGAAGTAGTGGCCGGCCTTGGCGTAGGCCGGGTGTGCGGACGCGGGGGCCAAGATCTCGGGGGCCGTGATGCCGCGGGCCTGAGCTCGCGCCCGGTTGACGAGCATCGACATCAAAATCGACTCGGTGCCACCGGAGGTCACCGATCCGGCGTGGCGCTCGGTGGGCGTGCGGTGGAGGAGATCGGCCGTCATCTGGATGACTTCGCGCTCAATCGCATTGAGCTCGGGAAACCGCAACGGGTTGAGAGCATTGTGGAAGAGGAACGACTCGTAGACCTCACGGATGAGCTCTTCGACGTCGTCACGTCCCGAGGGGTAGACCAGCCCAAAGAGGCGACCGGCGTGAATGTCGGGGTCGAGCGATCGACGACGCTCGAGTTCGGAGAGGACTGCTTCACGACTGACGGGTGCTTGGTTCACAGTGCCACTCTACGAAAAAGCCCCGGAAAATGTTTTGAAGTTGATGTTGTTGTCACTTTTCTTTAGCGCACTGGCAATAACGAGGCCGTTACCTGGATACATGAAGGTACGCGAACTAGATACGTTCCGTACTCGCCCCTGCGGGGTGGACTGATAATTGGGGCGATCACTTGTATTGTCGGTATGTGGCCCAGTCCGAAGACAATGCACCACCCAAGCCATTCTCACGTGAGCTAGGCGACTGGCTCGACTCCAACGAGCCCAAGACGTTGGGTGGCCTCAGTAAAGTCTTTGGCGAGCGAGCCTTCGCAGTGGCTGTCTTGTTACTTATGTTCCCCGCTGCGGTACCGCTACCGACCGGTGGCGTGACGCATGTGCTCGAGGTCATCGCCATCATTGTGGCCGCCGAGATGGTGATCGGCCTCACGACCATTTGGCTCCCAACTCGGTGGCGCAACCTCGAACTCAGCGGATCGCTGACGGGTAAAGCCCTTCCATTCGTGGTCCGGAGGGTTGCCTGGGCCGAGCGCTACTCCAAGCCCCGGGGCTTAATTCTTCTGCGTCAACGATGGTTCAATCGGATTCTCGGTGCATGCCTCATTGGCCTGGCCGTGGGCGCTCTGTTGGCGCCGCCGTTTTCCGGTCTCGACACCCTGCCCGCACTCGGAGCGCTCGGCATCACGCTCGGCATCATCCTCGGTGATCTGCTCGTGGTGGGCCTGGGCGCGCTCTTTGGAGCGTCGGGCATCGTGATCACCGCCTTACTGGGTGCGGCAGTGATCGACTTTTTCCGATCCATCTTCAACTGACCCAGGGCCTCCCGTTAATGGGCAGGCTTCGGTGTCAAGGCTCGCTGCGGTCGGTATGAAATGGTCAGACCGGACCATTCTGCCTTCCTAGAATTGGTTCGTGGCAGAACACGATGAAACTCGGCGAGTGCTCCGAAGCTACGCAGCCGCGTGGTTGGCATCCGACTTAGAAGCGGTGCTTGACTCCTATCACAACGACATAGAACTGCATTACATGGGCACGAGTCCTCTAGCGGGAACGCATGTCGGCAGGGATGCAGCGTTTGTTGCACTCAGTCAGGCATCCCAACGAACTACGCGCAAACTTGTAACTGTTGAAGATGTTCTGGTGGGAAATTCTCTAGGTGCGTTGATTGCGGTCGAGGACCTCGGCGATCCGCCACAGCGTGTTCGGCGAGTCCTGCTTTACCGAGTTCAGGACGACAAGCTGCGAGAGTGCTGGCTGTTCGACGAAGACCAGCGCTTCATTGATGATCTTTGGTCCAAGGAGGGTTGACAAACTGTCATGTTGGAGATGCGATCAGCCTGTGAGCGTTGTGAGGGCTCCCTCTCCGACGATGGAGATGCCGTCATTTGCAGTTTCGAGTGCACCTTTTGTGCAACGTGCGGTACTGAGCTCATTCACAAATGTCCCAACTGTGGCGGAGAACTCGTTCGTCGACCCCGACGCACCCTTTCCTGAAAGAAGCTTCCGTAGTGCGATGTCACGATTAGCTCACAGATGGTGACGTCCACCCAGGGACTAATTGAAGAACTCAAGTGGCCTGTTGTCATTCGGACAACCTGGTGGAGGTGGCGGGAATCGAACCCGCGTCCGTCAGCTTCTCCATGAACATTCTCCGAGCGCAGCCAACGGGAAGTTTTCGAGAATCGACCTGTCGCTGGCGCCTGATCGATTCCTTAGTTCACTGAAATTTCCCATTCACAAGGTGAACACTCATGAGTGGTAAGTCCTACTTAATGATGTCCGGTTCTAATCCGTAGGACTTGGACTAGGTGAACATCGCTGCACTAGGCAGCGAGCGCAAGCTTAGGCTTAGCGTTTATTTATGTTTCCGACTCTTTAACGTGGATTCGGAGACCACGGCTCGCTTCTTTCACTTCAACGACCAACGTCGAAACCAATCACCCCCATGTACGGCCACGATGACCGGAACATCAGCGTACCGGCATTATGCGACGAGTGGTTAGGCGGCCTAGCCGAACTTCTCGACGTTGCGGCGCACGCGAGCCATTTCCCGCTCCGCATCCTTCTTGGCCAGTTCCTGGCGACGGTCGTGGGACTTGCGACCGCGAGCGAGCCCGATTTCGATTTTGGCCCGGCCGTCCTTGAAGTACATCTTGAGGGGAACGATGGTGAGGGGCTGCTGGGTCGTCTGTTCCTTGAGTTCGTCAATCTCCCAGCGGTGAACCAGGAGCTTGCGTCGACGATCAGGGTCGTGCGAGCCAAAGCCCACCGCAAAGACCCACGGCGGGATGTGGGTGCCGAAGAGCCAGAGTTCACCGTCTTCGACGCGGGCGTAGCCGTCCCCGATCTGAGCCCGACCCTCACGCAGGCTCTTTACTTCACTGCCCGACAGGACCATGCCGCACTCGAAGGTGTCGACAATTTCGTAGTCGTGCCGCGCACGGCGATTGGTGGCTACGACGCGATCGCCCTGGTTGTCGGCCTTGGCCGCAGCGCGTCGCTCCTGCATTCTTTTCGCACGGGCCACCCCAGCATGGTACAGACGAGTCGGGAAATTGGGCGAAGTCTCGGTAGGGTGGAGTCGTGCTGACCCTCACCTCCGAACAACGCGACGCCGTGGTGGCGCACTGCATTCGCAATCTGCCGAATGAAGGGTGCGGACTGCTAGTTGGCAGCGACGATGGCGTTATCAGCCAAGTCGTGCCGAGTGCGAACGTGGCCGATTCGGCTCGCGTCTACGAAATCGAACCCAAGGTGCTGTTGCGAACCTTTCGGGCCGCTGACGACAGCGGGGAAGTGGTGGCGGGCTGCTTTCACTCCCACACCCACAGTGACGCCTACCCGAGCCCGACCGATGTCGCCCAAGCGCCCGATCCGTCGTGGCACTACGTCTTGGTTTCGCTGCGCGTAATCCCACCGGTGTTGCGGAGCTATCGCATTGTGGATGGCGACGTCACTGAAGAAACCGTGACAATCCACTGATTCTGCTCGCCGGGTTCCTAAAGTCTGCGTAGACAACGTTGTCGAGAGATTGGAATCACCATGCCGTTAGAAACTGGATCAACGAGTTTTAACCTCGTTCTACTCATTGCCCGTGTTGCCCTGGGGCTCATGATTCTGGCCCACGGCTACGCCAAGGTCTTTCGCGGTGGCAAGCTCGCCGGCACGGCCGGCTGGTTCGACTCGATCGGCATGCGCCCCGGCAAGATCAACGCCTACATGGCCGCCGGCACCGAAATCGGCGTTGGCATCCTGTTGACGCTCGGACTCTTGGTGCCACTGGCCGCCGCCGGTTTGGTGGCCTTGATGACGGTGGCCATTGTCACCGTTCACCGCAAGAACGGATTCTTCGTCTACAACGCCGGCCAGGGTATTGAATACTGCTTGATGCTGATCGTTTCGGCGATCACGGTTGGCAGTTTTGGTGGCGGCAAGTACTCGATTGATCACGCCCACACCTTCGTTACCTGGTTTGATCGACCAATGCACGCCTTCGCCACCGTCACCATCGTGGGCTTCGGCGGAGCGCTGCTCCAGCTGGCCGCCGTCTACCGTCCCGGCAAGGTCAAGCAGGCATAAGTACCGACTTTCTGGAAATCCCGTAATATGTGACTAGTTCGGTCAAGAATTGACCGGAGTGACAAAACGAGGTTCCCGTGTCGATTACCGTGCGCATTCCCACCGTCTTGCG
>WLKR01000116.1 GCA_009701115.1 Actinomycetota bacterium
ACCAACGCGGCAGTGCTCGGGTTCATGGACTGACCACCCTTGACCAAGGTGCGCACGCCGAGGGATCGGAAGATACGGGCCACGCCCTCGCCGACCACGACCGCCACAATCGCCGTTGGCGGGGCCGGCTCGTCGGAGACATCGTCCTCGTGATCGGCGCGACCTTCACGGACCCACTTCTCTTCGACTACTTCATCAAGCAGGTCGGTGATGCGAATTTGACGGGGCCGTCCGGCATCCAGAGCCGCCTCAATGGCCCCACCAATGTCGTCGGTGTGGATGTGGCAGTTGTAGAGACCCTCGCCACCCACAATCACGATGGAGTCACCAATACCGGCCCACACTTCCTTGAAGGCCGGCATCTTGGCGTCCTCGGCGTCGAGGAGATACATGACTTCGTAGCGCAGGTCGGCAATGCCGCCCTCGCCGTGCTCCTTGCTCGGCTCTTGGGCGTGCACCTCGATGGTGTCGAGTTCGGGGGCAATCGGCAACGGGTCACCAGTGACGACGTGACTAAAGGCGTCGAGCAACAAGAGCAGTCCAGTGCCGCCGGAGTCAACGACGCCGGCCTGCTTGAGAACGGGAAGTTGTTCGGGGGTGTAGGCCAATGCGGCAGCCGCCGCTCCGCGAGCCGAGCGAACCACGTTCTCCAAAGATCCCGTGGCACTCGACGCACCAACGGCAGCGGCGCGAGCCACCGACAAGATGGTGCCCTCGATCGGACGGACTACGGCCTGGCGGGCCAGAATGTCAGCGTGCGTCAACGCGTCGGCCAGGGTCGCGGGCTCGATGGCGTCGCTGTCACGCAACTTCTCCATGAGCCCTCGGAGCAGTTGCGACAAGATGACCCCGGAGTTACCGCGGGCACCCATGAGCGATCCGTGAGAAACGGCCTTACAGACGGCCAGCATGTCGGGGCTGGCGGCCATCTCGGGCAGCTCGGCCACCACCGACTCAATGGTGAGGGTCATATTCGTGCCAGTGTCGCCGTCGGGGACGGGGTAGACATTTAGGCGGTTTATGACCTCTTTGTGAGAACGAAGGAGGTCTGCGTAGGTAGTGATGACCTGGTGGAGGTCAGCAGCCGACAGGGTCGTGAGATTGGCCATTGAGGGAAATGCTACAATCGAAACTCGGTATTGCGGTGGGTGTTGGACCTACCCCGACCTCAGACTTTCTAGGAGAACGAACATCATGGCCTCAGTTTGCGAACTTTGCGGCAAGAAGCCCAACTTCGGTATGAACGTTTCCCACTCCCACCGTCGCACCAAGCGCCGTTGGAACCCGAACATTCAGCGCGTTCGTGCCGTGGTCAACGGTTCTCGTACCCGCGTGAATGTCTGCACTGGCTGCCTGCGCTCCGGCAAAGTCACCAAGCCAGTCCGCAGTACCTACTCGGCCTAAGCCGTTTGGTTACAGCTCGTGCTGCCAGCCGGCACGAGGTAACGGTTCCCCTCGAAGCGTTCGGACGTTCATGTCCCGAACTACTAATCCGATGGCTATTGGTGCGCGGAGTCCCCGTCGCAAGTAGGTGTCAATTAGTCGGTCGGGATCGGCCGTAGTCATGACGAGCTCGTAGTCCTCGCCTCCCCCGATCGCCTCATACTCGGTGCAGCCCTCGGCAATGGGCAGGTCCGTGAGGACGAAACCGACACGCGAGGCGTCGGCCAAGCGATTGAAGTCGAGCCCCAGTCCGTCGGAGAGATCCATCATCGCGTTCACTCCGGCGTGACGAGCGGCCAAGCCCTCTTCGAGACGGGGCCAGGGACGGCGGTGGGCCACGACGAGTGGGTGATCGAGCGGGGCCCCTTCCCGGCGCAGGCGAAGGCCGGCCGCCGAGCGACCGAGTGGCCCGGTCACAAAGATGGTGTCACCGGGGCGGGCGTCGGTGCGCAGGATCGATCCCTTGCCCGGGGTTTCACCGATCACCGTGACGGCCACGGAAACATCTCGCGAACGAGTGAGGTCGCCCCCAACGATGGGACAATTCGTCATCGACGCCGCGTCGGCGATACCGCGGTGCAACTCTTCGAGGTCGGTACCGGGTGGCGAGGAGACGGCCACCACGGCCGCGCGGGGTCGGCCACCCATTGCGGCCAGGTCCGAGACGGCTGAGGCCACGGCCTTAAAGCCCAGGTCCTCGAGCGGGAAGAGGCTGCCGTCGAGGTGGACCCCGAGGACGCAGACGTCGGTGGAAATCAGCGCTTCCCCCACAATTGGCGCTAAAACGGCGGCGTCGTCGCCAATATGCACCTCGCCGGTAGGGATTGTGCGCCGGCCCAAGATTGCAGCGATACGCTCCAAGACGGCATCCTCGCGCCTAACTGGTTCCTGAGAAGGGACGGGTGGGAAGTTAGACGTGGGCAACGCCGCGTCCCCCATGGACGTCGTGACTTGTCACGATCGTAAAGAAAGAAGAACAGGTGTCAGCCCCAACCAACAACCAACGACTCATCCAATGGGTTGAAGAAGTCGCAGCACTCACTACCCCCGATCGTATCCACTGGTGCGACGGTTCGGCGGAAGAGTACGACGACCTCTGTCAACTCCTTGTTGACAACGGAACTTTTACCAAGCTCTCCGACGCCAAGCGACCGAACAGCTACTACGCCGCCAGTGACCCCGGCGACGTCGCACGCGTCGAAGACCGCACCTACATCTGCTCGCAGAACGAAGCTGATGCCGGCCCGACCAACAACTGGACCGAGCCCGCTGCCATGCGCGAGACCCTCAAGGGCTACTTCGCTGGCTCCATGAAGGGCCGCACCATGTACGTGGTCCCCTTCTCCATGGGACCACTCGGCTCCAACATCTCGCACATCGGTGTTGAGATCACCGACTCGGCCTACGTGGCCGTCTCGATGCGCATCATGACCCGCATGGGTAAGGGTGCCCTCGAGGTTCTCGGTGACAAGGGTGAGTTCGTGCCCTGCCTGCACTCGGTCGGCATGCCCCTCGCCGAAGGCCAGGCCGACGTGCCATGGCCCTGCGACGCGGAGAACAAGTACATCGTCCACTTCCCCGAGACCAAGGAGATCATCTCCTACGGTTCGGGTTACGGCGGTAACGCGTTGCTCGGTAAGAAGTGCTTCGCGCTTCGCATCGCCTCCACCATGGCTCGCGACGCCAACTGGCTCGCCGAGCACATGTTGATCTTGAAGCTCACCAGCCCTGCGGGCGAGATTCGGTACATCACCGGAGCCTTCCCGAGTGCCTGTGGCAAGACCAACCTCGCGATGTTGATCCCCACCCTGCCCGGCTGGAAGGTCGAGACGGTCGGAGACGACATCTGCTGGATGAAGCCCGGACCCGATGGTCGTCTCTACGCCATCAACCCCGAGGCTGGCTTCTTCGGTGTGGCTCCCGGTACGAACATGGACACCAACCCCAACGCGATGTACACGATTGAGGCCAACTCCATCTTCACCAACACGGCCCTCACCGCTGACGGCGACGTCTGGTGGGAAGGCATGGGCGACGCACCAGCAGGCATGACCGACTGGAAGGGTCAGCCCTGGACCAAGGAGTCCGGCACGCCAGCCGCGCACCCCAACGCCCGCTTCACGACCCCAGCCGCCCAGGACCCCGCGATTGCCGCCGAGTGGGAAGACCCCGCCGGCGTACCAATCGACGCCGTCTTGTTCGGTGGTCGTCGCGCCAGCGTCATTCCACTCGTGTTCGAGTCATTCGACTGGGACCACGGTGTGTTCCTCGGTTCGATCATGGCTTCGGAGACCACGGCCGCGGCCGCCGGTGCCGTTGGCAACTTGCGTCGCGACCCCTTCGCCATGCTCCCCTTCTGTGGCTACAACATGGCTGACTACTTTGGCCACTGGCTGAAGATGGGTGCCGTGGCTGACGCCAGCAAGCTCCCGAAGATCTTCTACGTGAACTGGTTCCGTAAGGGTGACGACGGTCGCTGGCTCTGGCCCGGCTACGGCGAGAACAGCCGCGTGCTCGAGTGGGTCTTTGAGCGTTGCTCCGGTCGTGGTGAAGCTGAAGAGACACCAATTGGTTTCGTGCCTAAGAAGTCGGCCATCAACGTCGAAGGTTTGAACGTCACCGACGCCGACCTCAACGAACTGTTGACAGTCAACCTCGACGAGTGGCGCACTGAAGTCGGCAGCATCCGCGAGCACTACGCCACCTTTGGTGACCACCTGCCCGCCAAGCTTCACGCTCAGGTGGATGCACTCGAAGCACGCCTGAAGTAACCAGCGAATCTGCAGCTAGCGCCCCGCCACATGGCGGGGCGCTAGTCAATTTCGCCCTCTTCGCTACGTCGCCCCCGAAGTAAATTCAATTTTTAGAACGGTATGCTGAAATTATGACGGCATGGCGAACTTCAGTGTTGGGGGCAATTCTTGCCGCCAGCATTGCCACGATGACAGCCGCGCAAGCGACTTCCTTTGTACCGCTGCCAGCACCTGGAACCCCTCAACAGGTTGCCGAGGCTGTGGCTCAATCGACCTCGATTCGAAGTATCCCGGCCAACCTCACCCCAAGTCTCGCCCAGGCAGGTCTCGCCACCTTCCCCCATACTGCGCTCGGAAAGAATTGTGACTTCACGTGCTCGTGGGGCAAGGAAAACGCCAAGCCTCTCGTCATCCTGTTCGGTGACTCCCATGCCTACATGTGGGCCCCCGCCGTCGCTCGGGCCGTGCTGGCCGCTCATGGTCGACTGATTCTGTACTCATCCGTGGGTTGCGTGGTGGCCAAGCTGCACCTCTACGGCTTATGGAACAACCCCAACGTTTACAACACCGGCTGCGACAAGTGGCGCACGAAGACGATCAAGGAGATCCAGGCCAAGAAGCCGACGCTGGTCTTACTAGCTGAGAGGACCTCAAACATCCTCTCGGGTCCCAACACCATGGTCACCGATGGCGCATTCCGAACCGGACTCGCCACCTCTATGACCGAGATAAAGCGCAGTGGTGCCAAGGTCCTCATGCTGGGTGACAACCCGCCGTTCGTCAACTTTCTAGA
>WLKR01000117.1 GCA_009701115.1 Actinomycetota bacterium
CCGTGACACAGCCCACTGACCAGATGCGTGCGGCCATGGCTCAGGCCGTCGTGGGGGACGACGGTTTTGGCGCCGACCCCACAGTCCAGGCTCTCGAAGCTCGCTACGCCGCGCTCGTCGGTAAGGCGGCCGCAGTTTTCGTGCCGTCGGGCGTGATGGCAAATCAGATTGCGATGCGACTACACACGTCGCCCGGTGACACCGTGGTGGCCGGTCACGCCAGCCACGTGGTGGCCTTTGAAATGGGCGCCTCGGCCAAGAACGCCGGAATTCAGTTCGCCACCTTTCGTGATGACGACGGCTTCTTGCCTCGTGATGCAGTGCTTGACCGCATTGATGCCGAAGCTGATCATCAGGCCGGCGTGAGAGCCATCGTGGTGGAAAACACCAACATGTTCGCTGGTGGTCGCGTTTATCCAATTGAGGAACTCCGCGCCCTGCGTAGCGCAACGAGCATTCCAATTCACATGGACGGCGCCCGTCTCTTTAACGCGCAAGTAGCCAGTGGGATTTCGGCGGCGACGTACGCGGCCGAAGTCGACACCGTGATGACGTGTCTCTCCAAAGGACTGTGCGCCCCCGTCGGCTCACTCCTCGCCGGTTCGGTCGAGGACATGGAACGAGGACGGATTGAGCGCAAACGCCTCGGCGGCAGTATGCGCCAAGCCGGCTTCCTCGCCGCGGCCGGACTCGTGGCCCTCGACACCATGATTGAGCGGCTCGCTGAT
Source organism: Actinomycetota bacterium (assembly GCA_009701115.1). The sequence goes on from WLKR01000117.1 coordinate 729, forward strand.
GATCATCAGCGAGCCCGTCGTATTGCTGATGCGGTCGAGAATCGTTTTGGCGACACCGGCTATCGCGCCACTGACTGCGAGACCAACATCGTGGCCTTTAACCATCCCTCATCCCGCCACTTCGTGGAGCGGTTGGAGTCGCGAGGCATTCTGGCCGGTACGGTTGCTCCCGGTCGCTTCCGCCTGGTGGTCCACGCAGGCATCGCTGACGGCGATGTCGAAAAGATCGTGGTCGCCATTAAGGAACTCGTGTGATTTTGATCCTCGATGGGACGTGCGGCTTCTGCCAGCAGTGCGCCCTCTGGATAGAGCGACGACTTCGAGGCTCCATCACCTTTCGTGCTAATCAAACGGTGACCGATGACGAACTCGCGCACTGGTCACTCACCCGACAAAACCTCGCGGAGGCCGTTTGCGTCGTTGACGGCGCAACGACCTACCAAGGCGCGCGAGCCGTGGCGGCAGCGCTGGGCCAGTGCCGAGCCGGCTGGCCTCTCCTTGGACGGATCATTGCCTTTCCCGGTATCGCCCTCGTCTCGGAGGCGATCTATCGCGCGGTCGCACGTAACCGCCATCGCCTGCCTGGAGCCACCTGTGGAATTGGGCAAAATCCCGCAGGGGAGTAGCCTTATGGGTGCATCAAGGCACCTGTCATGCAGCAAATTCACCATCTTTCAACTTTCTTACGGCGCCCGTTCTACGACGTAGACGGTGACCGCATCGGCCGTGTTCGCGACCTCGTGGCCCGGGTCGGTGACCACGCCCACCCTCCAGTAGTTGGGGCCGTCGTGCGGATCGAGGGCCGCGACCTCTTCGTCCCCATCAGCAAGATTGGCGGACTCGCGGCTGGCCGTATGCGCTTCGAAGGTAACCGCATCGATCTACGACGTTTTGAGCGACGTCCCGGTGAAATCCTGCTTTCGGAAGACCTGCTGGCGCGCCACGTCATCAACCTGGTGCACGGTCGTTTGATTACCGGTAACGAGATTGAAATCGCCGAGATCGACGGGACGTGGGAAGTGGTCGGTGTGGACCCGGGACGTCGTCCCATGCTGCGCCGCATCTTGGGCCCTCTCGGACGCAATCTGGTGGCCACCTCCATCGTGGACTTCGCCTCCATCGAACCCTTCGTCTCGCACATCCCTTCAGCTCGTCTTCGCATCCCGTATCGCAAATTGGCGAAGTTGCACCCATCACAGATCGCGGACCTCGTTGAGCAGGGCTCGCACGACGAGGGCGTAGAGATCATTGAGGCCGTGGGCCTGGACCGTGAACTCGAGGCCGACGTCTTTGAGGAGTTGGACACCCAGCACCAGTTGGAGTTTCTCGAGTCCCGCAGTGACGTCGACGCAGCCCGACTTCTTTCACGTATGGCGGCCGATAATGCGGCTGACCTCATTTCCGAGATTGAACAAGAACGGCGCCTCTCGGTATTGGAGAAGTTGCCCGAACCTCAGCAGGAAAAGGTTCGCCACCTCTTGACCTACAACGCCGACACCGCCGGTGGCCTCATGCTGAACGACTTCTGTTCCCTGCCCGCCACGGTCACGGCCGAAGTTGCCCTTCAGGCGCTGCGGGACTCCACGGCGCCGGCCGAAACACTGCAAGCCATCTTTTTGGTTGATGAGTCGAATCACCCCGTGGCCGCCGTCTCGATCGTGGCCCTTGTTCGCTCTCGTCCTCAGGACCTAGCCATCGCGGCCGCGCACGCCAGCTTGGCCTACGTACGACCCCACTGGGATCTCCACCGCGTCGCGCGCACTATGACGGACTTCAACCTGACGGTGGTACCCGTGGTGGCCGAAGACGGTGGGGCGATGATCGGTGTCGTCACGGTTGATGACGTGCTCGAAGACCTCATGCCCCAGGGCTGGCGCCGAGAGTTCGGAATGTCGACGGTTTCCGAATGAAGTTCTTGACTCACACTCTGAGGGGGTTCTGATGAAGCCCCCAAGTACCACCCCGGGGCGCGTGAGTGCCCCAAAGCGGCCTCGTGGGTCGCGGTCCTTGGCCTAGTTCGCCAAGCCGTGTCACCGTGGCCTTTGTAACGCCACGACTAGTTGACATGAAGGAGGTGAGCAGTGACGAAGCAGGGACAAGAAAATGACATCGCCGGCGCCTTCGGGACCATCCGGGCCACCGACAACGAATCGCGTCGTGGCTTCAAGGCTCGCCTCTTAACGCTGCTCGCCATTGTGGGTCCGGGCTTGATTGTCATGGTGGGCGACAACGACGCCGGTGGTATTTCGACCTACGCCCAAGCCGGTCAAAACTTTGGCTACTCCCTGCTGTGGACGCTGCCGCTGCTGATTCCCGTTCTGATGGTCAATCAGGAAATGGTGGCCCGGCTCGGCGCCGTTTCGGGCCTCGGCCACGGCCGACTAATTCGAGAGCGTCTCGGACGTCGCTGGGGCAACTTGGCCACTGGGTCGATTCTGTTCTTGAACTTTCTAATTCTCATCACGGAGTTCATCGGCATCTCTCTTTCGACCTCGTACTTCGGTGCACCGGCCTACATCACGGTGCCACTCGCGGCCGTTCTCCTCTTCACCGTGACGGCGGCTGGAACTTTCCGGAGCTGGGAACGACTCATGATGCTGTTCGTGGCAGTCAATGTCTTGATCGTTCCGTTGCTCATTGTCTCCAATGCCAGTGGTCACGCCACCATGCACGGATTAACAATGCCCAGTATCCGTGGGGGAGCGACTTCGGGTGGCATTCTGCTAATCATCTCCATCATCGGAACGACCGTGGCCCCGTGGCAGCTCTTCTTTCAGCAGAGCAACATCGTCGATAAGCGCATTACGCCTCGGTGGCTGAACTACGAACGCGTCGACACCTTGCTCGGGTCGATCATCGTGGTCGTCAGTGCGAGTGCCATCATCGTGGCGGCGGCGGCCGGTCTCTCTCCTCACGGTGGTACTTCGAGCTATACCGACGCCCTCGGCGTGGCCCAGGGCTTCGCTCGCTACGTGGGACACGGTTCTGGGGCGATGTTCGCCATCTTGCTACTCAACGCTTCAATCATCGGAGCCGCCGCCGTCACTCTGGCCAGTAGTTACGCCTTTGGCGATCTCACGGGTTCACGCCAGGGCCTCGACTCTCGACTCTGGGAAGCCAAGGGGTTCTACGGGGCCTTTGCTGCACTTTTGGCCGTGGCCAGTGCGGTGACGTTGTTGCCCGGAGCGCCCTTGGGCATCATCACGTTGGCCGTTCAAGCCATGTGTGGGCTCATGCTGCCGAGTACCACAATCTTCGTGTTGATGTTGGCGAATGACCGTGAAGTTCTGGGTCCGTGGACTAACACTCGCTGGATGAACGCCATCGCCACCGTCGTTATTGGCGCACTCATTGCGCTGTCGGTCACCTTGATGGTCTCCACGCTGTTCCCTAGCGTGAACGTCATGCGTCTCCTCGTTGATCTTTCCGTCGTGGTGGGCTGCGTGCTTGCGATTCTGGTTCCGTGGACTTTTATCCACACCGGTCCGGCCCCGACCTATGACATCAAGCGGGCCGACTGGCGCATGCCGCGACTGGCGCTCGTAACGCCATTACCGATGAGTCGAGGTCGCCGGTTCCTGCTGCGCAGCGTGGCTGTCTATTTGGCGGTCGCCGGCGTGATGTTGGTCTGGCGCATGATTCAGCTAGGAGTGCATCAGTGAGTGTGGCCCAACGGACCTTGCTCTGTGTCCACGCCCATCCCGACGATGAGGCCATCTTCACGGCTGGCGCCACCATGCTCTATGCCGAGCGTGGCTACCGCGTTGTGTTGATTACTTGCACTAACGGTCGACTAGGTATCGATCAGAACAACCACGGGGGCAACCACCCAGACCATGATCCGATCTGGACCGTGGCGACTCGTGCGCGTGAACTCGCAGTGGCCGCTCAGCTGGTCGGCGTAACTCGCCACATTCAACTGGGCTACGACGATTCCGGAATGGCCGGTTGGCCGCAGAACAAAGAGCCCGACTCGTTTGTGGCGACGTCCGTGGCCACGGTTGCGGCGCAGATTCTGGCCGTGATCGAAGAGGAGCACCCTGAAGTAGTGCTGACCTACGACGAGCGTGGTTTCTACGGCCACCCCGATCACATCCACGCCCATCAAGCCACCATGGCCGCCGTGGAATCATCGACGTCGGTTGAGCGCCTCTACTACCCCGTGATTCCCCAGCGGGCCCGTCAGGAAGTTCGCGACCTGGCTCAGCAGGGCGGACTCTCAATGCCGGCCTGGGTGACCACCGCCAAAGGCACCCCGGAC
>WLKR01000118.1 GCA_009701115.1 Actinomycetota bacterium
ATTTGCTTTTCTTTAGGAGAAAAGTTGAACAGAGTTCAACACTGATTACTCAGCAATGATGTCCACAAGCTTGCGGCCACCACGGAAACCGAACTTGACCTTGCCTGGGGCAAGGGCAAACAAGGTGTCGTCCTTACCAATGCCGACATTGCGGCCTGGGTGGAACGCGGTACCACGCTGACGAATGATGATTGAGCCGGTTGTTACGGCCGTGCCGTCAAAAGCCTTTACGCCGAGACGCTGTGCATTTGAATCGCGACCGTTTCGAGTTGAACCGCCACCTTTGGTCTTTGACATGAGTCAATCCCCTTACTTGGTTGAGATCTTGGTGATTTCCACCGTCGAGTAGTGCTGACGGTGTCCCCAGCGCTTGCGCTGGTTGGCCTTGGCCTTATAGGTCAAAGCATTGATCTTGGGTCCCTTTTCCTCGCCCAGGAGGGTGCCCGTTACCGTGGCGCCCTTCAAAGCTGGTCCGGCCAACACCTTGTCTCCGTCAACGACGAGGACAGGCTGAAACTCAATTGACGAACCCAAGGCTTCGCTGCGCAGGTCGACGCGAACGACCTGACCTTCAGCGACGCGTTCTTGAGACGTTCCGGTGCGAATTACGGCGTACATAGTTCTTCTATGTTAGCCGAAATAAAGGTTCTCACGTTCGGCCCGCTCTACAGGCCGGCCGAAAGGACGAAGCCACGGCCGTCACAGACCGCACAGGTGCTCGAAACTGACTCCAAAAGCCCTTCGTTTACACGCTTTCGAGTCATTTCAATCAAGCCGAGCTCGGAGATGTCAAAGACCTGCGTACGGGTCTTGTCGCGTGAGAGGGCTTGGCGCAGCGCCGAGGCCACGGCCTCACGGTTGGCCTTGATCTCCATATCGATGAAGTCGATAACGATAATTCCACCGATATCGCGTAGTCGCAGCTGGCGGGCGACCTCTTCGGCCGCTTCGAGGTTGTTCCGAAAGACGGTCTCTTCGAGGTTTGTCGAGCCCACATTCTTTCCGGTGTTCACGTCCACCACGGTGAGAGCCTCGGTGCGCTCGATAATGAGCGATCCACCCGAAGGCAGGTAGACCTTGCGGTCGAGTGCCCGGTGCAACTGTTCGTGGACGAAGTAGCGCTCAAAGAGTGGGAGTTCTTCCGTCCCCTTCTCGTAGAACTCGACGCGGTCGGCCAATTCGGGATTAACGGCCGTGACGTACTCGCGGACCTTCTCGAAGAGTTCCTTGTCGTCAATCAGCACGGCTCGGTAGTCGTCGTTGAGCTCTTCACGGAGCAGTCGAACGGCCATGTCCAAGTCGCGATAGACCAAGCGGGGCTGCGGTGATTTCTTCGCTTCCGTTTCAATGGCTTCCCACTTCTCGGCGAGCGACTTGACGTCGCGGGCGAGGTCTTCACTCGAGACACCTTCGGCCGCGGTGCGCACAATGATGCCGTGCTGGGCGGGCTTGACTTCGTCAATGACCTTGCGGAGGCGGCGGCGTTCCCCGTCTCCGAGACGCTTCGAGATACCAATCGTCGAGGAGTTCGGAACGAGCACGGCAAATCGACCGGGTAGCGAGACATCCTGCGTCAAACGGGCACCCTTGGCACCGATGGCGTTCTTGGTGACCTGACACAAGACCGTCTGTCCAGCCTTCAGCATGTCTTCAATCTTCGCGTCGTTCGAAGGCTTGGCCTCGACCTCATCGCTCTCGAAGGTCACGTCGTTCTTATAGAGAACGGCGTTCTTCGGAATACCGATGTCGACGAAGGCCAACTCCATACCGGGCAGCACGTTTTGTACGCGTCCCACGTAGATGTTGCCGTCAATCTGCAGGGTTTCGTCGGCCTCACGGGCGACGCGATACTCGACCAGCGAGCGGCCTTCCATGGTGGCAATGTGAGTGGCGCCGTCAACGACGTGCACGCACATGAGATAGCGGCCCTGAGCGCGACCCTTGCGATCCCCACCACGGCGGCGAGTGGTTTTTTTGCGCGATCCCGAGGAGCCCTCAGCGGCATCGGGAGCCGATGCCTCAACTGGTGCGTCCGCTGGGCGGCCCTGACGGGGCTGTGCGGGACTGGATTGGCCCGTGGCGTTGCCTTGTCCGCCGCCTTGACCGCCACCTTGACCGGGGCCCTTGCCTCGGCGTCGACGATTGCGATTGCGATTGGCATTTGAGGTTCCCGCAGGGCGCGCTTCACCCTCGGGACGAGACTCGCCGGCCGGGGTCGCCGGTGCGGGACGAGTGTCGCCAATCTTGGGGGCAGGACGGGTGTCGCCAATCCTGGGGGTGGGTGATTCGTTAGTCGGACGAGGGGTTTCGTCGGTCACGAAGGGTGCTCCTAGCGTTCATTACGCGACACTTGAGGTCGCGGACTGTGAGACAAAGTGAAAGGCACTCCTGAGGAGCAGCTGACCTTCTTTGTCATCACGGTCGATCAATTGATGGGCCCGCGTCGCTCGGTCGAGCGAGATAGCGGGTTCTACGGCTTTTGGTAGTTCCATAGGGCGAATTCCCCGGAACGGTATTGCAGGTTGGGCGACGATGGTGTCTACGCCTTCAACGATGAGGGTATGGATGTTCGACCTGAAGTTGTCGATCACGGCTCTTCCCTTACGTTCGCGTTCTACGGTCAGTGACAAGGCACTCACCGCACGCTGGATTCGATCTTCGAGCGCAGGTCCGATACAGCCTTGGACCACGAGCTCCCAACGACCACAGGCTACTTCGTCCTGTGGGTATTACTCGGTACTACTCAAAAGGCCAATAGCAGTGGCGATTCGGCTCTCAGGTAATCAATCGATGGTCCCATACGGCGCGTCGGTCGTGATTCTGGCGCCAGCTGGTCGGCGAGGCTCAGCGATTGGTGGTGTTGATCGCTGGAGCGATGCGAACTGGCTTCACGGGATGCTTCACGAGATAGTCGAAGGCCTGTGCGACAACGGGCGCCGCCGAGGAAGCACCGTAACCACCCTTGCCGATGACACAGAGCACGACGTACTTCGGATTTGGCACTGGACCGAAGGCGACAAACCACGCATTGGGCTCTTGCCCGGGAGAGTTCGATGCCGTACCCGTCTTGCCTGCAATCGGGAAGGAGCGGAGCGAGAAGTGGGCGTAGCGCGCAAACTGGCTGTACGCCGTTCCATCGGGACTACTCACCACGCCCAAGAGGCCCTGCAAAATTGGACCACGTATTCGCTCGGGCAGGCTGACGTGGCCGAGCACCTTGGGTCCGTAGGACTGAATGACTTTGCCGCGGGCATCAACGACGGCCGCCACCACTTCGGGCGCGTACCGAGTCCCTCCGTTTGCAAAGGTGGCAAAGGCGTTCGCCATCTCGAGCGGCGTTACCGCCGTCGAGCCTTGTCCGAAGGCCATCTGAAGGTTGTCTCCCGTGAACCAGTCCACATTCGGAAAGGCCTTCGGGGCTTCGGCGTGCAGCGCCTTACGCACTGTTGGCGAGTCCACGCGACCGACATTTTCATCGGGCAGGTCAATCTGCGTTGGTGAGTCGAGGCCGAAATCTGACGCGACGTTCTGAATCGGCGTGAGTCCATACCGTCTGGTCTGGCTCCAAAAGAGATAGCCCAATTGGTAGAAGTAGACGTCGGAGCTCACGGTGAGTGCCCGCGACAAATTCACGTAGCCGGAACCTTCCGCTTCATCACCGTGGAAGACACATCCGTGATATCCCTGTAGACATCCCGGCACCTTGTAGGTCCCCTTGTCATTGATGACCTTGCCCGCTGACTGGATTCCTGTCTGCAACATGGCTGTGGCCGAAATCATTTTGAAGGTCGAACCGGGGGTGTACTGACCCTGAATTGCGAAGTTGTTGAAAGCTCCGGTCGACATCAGGGATTGAAAGGTCTTATTAGAGAGTCCAGTTACGAACTGAGATAGGTCGTAACTGGGGTAACTCGACATTGCCAGAACGTGACCGTTGGTGGGGTCGAGCACAATGGCCGCCCCGTTCGGTGCAGGTGGGTAAACGCCCGAACGGCCGTCGATCGTGCGTCGTGCGCGCAAGATCGCAGATTCGAGATAACCATCCAGGGCCCGCTGGAGGCCGGAATCGATATTCAAGACGAGCGAACTACCAACCTTCGCCGACGAAGTCTTAACGGTGCCGAGAATGTCTCCCCTGCGGTCGACGCGCAGGACGCGCTTACCGTCGATGCCACGTAGATACGTCTCGTAGAACGATTCGATACCGGCCTTTCCGATCTTGGAGTCCATCTGGTATCCCATATCGGGACGCGAGGCCAGCTCGTCACCATTGATGGGACCCACGTAGCCCAACAGGTGCGGTGCCACCTCGCCCCCGAGTGGGTAGACACGGTGCGATACACGAATCAGGCTCACGCCAGGGAATTCCGACTTGTGCAAAGTCAGGTACTCAATCAGGTCGGCAGGAGTATCGAGGAGAATCGGAATTGGCTGATAGCGGTCGTAGCGCAAGTCACCCAGAATGCGATCCATCTCGGCAATCGACTTCCCCGTTAGTTCGGCCAGCGCTCCTTTGACGTCGGGGTGGAGGAGCGCCTCGGCATAGGAGAGACGTAGCTCGGTCGTCGTGACGTTGCCGACCAGGGTGATGCCCGTGCGATCACGAATTTCACCACGGGACGCGGGAATAACGCTGGTGCGTAGTGCGTTGTTTTGGGCCGCCTTCAACGACACTTCATGGTCAACAACCTGCAGGAAGAAGAGTCGAGTTACTAAGAGGCCGAGCATCACGGCAAAGGCGCCGCCGATGACGCGCCAACGCACGTCGGGCCGATTGCGAACTTCACCCGGCGCGGCCACAAGATCTCGTAGCCCCACAGTTCGTCGCTCATTGATGCGCCGACCACGTCCACGGAAGGGATTAAGGGTGTACCACGGCGCCCACCA
>WLKR01000119.1 GCA_009701115.1 Actinomycetota bacterium
GGAGATGACCGACGCCGCCTTTGACGCCGTGATGAGTGTGAATCTCTTGGGTACTCGTCGACTGATCGACGCCGCGGTGCCCACGTTGCTCGCCAACGGTGGCTACGGCCGCATCGTGGCCATCGCCTCGGCCGCCGGACAACTCGGCCTTCGTCACCTCGCGGCCTATTCGGCCGCCAAGCACGCTGTCGTGGGGCTGATCCGTGGTGTGGCCATGGACCTCGCCGAAACCAACGTCACCGCGAACGCCGTGAGTCCCGGATCGACGCGCACCGCGATGCTCGATGCCTCCGCCGTTCTCTACGGTCTGCCCTCCGCCGAATCATTCGGTGAGCAACAGCCCATGGGCCGACTCCTGGAACCGAGTGAGCAGGCGGCCATGATTGCCTGGCTCTGCTCGCCACACTCGTCAGCGATAACCGGTGCGAACCTTGCCGTCGACGGCGGAATGACCGTTAACTAATTCGCCGGCAGTGCCGTAGCGGCACGCCAGAGTGCGGTGTAGTTCTTGAAGGTGATTTCCTCATTGACGTAGCCCGCGCTCATTAGTTCGGCGTGATACGCCGGCAGGTTATGCCAGGGCACACCCATGTCAACGTGGTGGGCCAGATGCCAGCCGGTATTGAACGGCACTAACCACATCCGGGCCAACAGTGACTGCTTCACGTTGTGGGTGGTCAGGCGACGATCATCACTCCGCGACATGCCCCCGTGTTCGGCAATGGCCCGCAGTCGATTGAGTACGCGCCACTGGGTCATCCAGGGGAGCCACCAAAAGACGAGGTAGCTCCACCACCGGCCGGTGAGGAGGGCGAGGCCCACGGCCATGGCGAGCTGGGCACCAAGGATGGCTGAGGCCAATGGTCGACTGGCCGGTTTAGTGAGAGCCTTGAGCAGAACGACGAAGTTCTTCCAACCGGAAATGCCGACGGCGTCACGGAGGAGTCGACGGCGTAGATCGCGTGGCTCGCAGGGATAGCCCCGGTAGAAGGCGATGTCGGGTTCGTCGGGACCGAACTCCTCGCGGTGATGCGCAAAGTGACTGCGTCGATAGAGGCCGATGGGTACGAAGGCGGGATAGGCGACGAGCCATTTGCCGATCCAGTCGTTCGCCCACTTTTTGCGGAAGAGCAATTTGTGGGCCGCTTCGTGCATCAAGATGGCGAACCGCACGTGGATCGGTCCCATGGCTATGAAGCATGCGATTCCAATGAGCCAGCCGCCGTGGGTACCGAGGTAGGTGAGACCGAGCAGCCAAGTCCAGGCGAGTGTGACGGCCCGGACGTTTCGCCACGTGGAAATTCGTCGAAATTCTGCCCGCAGTTCGGGGATGGCCACGCCGTTAACCAGGAGTCGCTCGCTCGGAAGAACCTCAGTCAGATCTTCGATTTGCGGAACGAGCGTGGTCAGCACACCGCCATCGTAGGACCCCCCGCCAGACCCCCGTCACCCGTAATGAGAGGTGTATGGTGAAGTCACCTCGCGGGAGCGAAGTCGGTGAGATTCCGACGCTGTCCCGCAACTGTGTGAACGAAGTAATTCGTTCGAGTCAGGTCGCCTGTCGCGAGGTTGTTGTGACAAAGCTCTCGAGGCAAGAGCGGTCGCGCGGACAGCGTTCCGTCGGTCAATTCCCCTCGACCGAAAGGAATGAATATGAAACTGTCCCTCCGAACCGCCACTGCGGTGGCTCTCCTCGGCACGTCGCTGACGTTTGCCGCCACGGCCGGTGCCGCCACGGCCAAGCCGTCGTGTGTTGTTTCGATGTCGCCCACCGCGACCGAGACGCTGTACGCCATTGGTGCCGCGAGCCAGGTCAAGGCCGTGGACCGTGATTCGAACTATCCGGTCGGCAAGTTGCCGAAGACTCGCATCGACGCTCTCAACCCCAGCGTGGAGGCCGTCTCGGGCGTCTGTCCCAAGGTGAAGGGCAAGACGGTGAAACCGGACCTGGTCGTTATCTCCTATGACGCCAACAACATCAAGGCCAACCTCACCGCTCTGGGCATCACGGTGGTGGAACAAGACGCGGCCGTCTCGCTCGCCGACGCGCAGGCTCAAATCCGTCAACTCGGCACGTTGACCGGCCACGCCGCTACCGCCAATCAAGTGGCGATTGCGCTCGGGAAGCACGTCAATGATGCCGTCGCATCCGTTAAGGCCGCCGCTTCACGGTTGAAGGTTCGCGCGTCGACAATCTCGATCTACTACGAACTCGACCCCACGCTCTACTCCATCACTTCTGACACCTTCGTCGGAGCTCTGCTGCACCAGATGGGTGTGACCAACATCGCCGACTCGGTGGCTCAGCAGAGTGACTACGGCTACCCCCAACTGAGTCGCGAGTACGTGATCAGCGCGAGTCCGAAAGTGATCTTTCTCGCCGACACCAAGTGCTGCTCTATCAAGGCCAGCACCGTGGCCGCCCGAACCGGCTTTGCCTCGGTCGCGGCCGTGAAGTACCACCACGTGATTGCGCTTGATGATGACGTGGCGTCTCGCTGGGGACCACGACTCGGCCTCTTGACCGATCAATTGGCCCAGGCCATCATCAGCGCCTTGTCGCAGAAGCGTTGGACCAACTAGTCCATGAAGAGTTCCTCGACCCGCTCTCGAATCCTCACGGTGACCGCGCTGGGCTTTGTCGCCCTGTTCGGGGCCATGGTGGTCGGAGTCGGGGTCGGTCCTCTTTCTATGTCGTGGGGTCACATCATTGGTGACGTCGCCTCGCACCTCGGTCTCGGCCACTCAACATTGGACTCGCTGCAGTCCACGGTGCTCTGGCAGCTCCGTGCCCCTCGGTTGGTCTTGGGCCTGTTGGCCGGAGCGATGTTGGCGGTGGCCGGTGGCACGTATCAGGGTGTGTTTCGCAATCCCTTGGCCGATCCCTATCTCCTCGGCGTGGCGGCCGGAGCCGGTCTCGGCGCGACCGTAGCCATTGTGCAGATCGGTGACGGACTCTCCACGCCGGCCTGGACGCCGTGGTTGGCCTTCGCCGGCGCTCTCATTGCCGTCAGCTTGACGTGGGCCGTGGGTGGTCGGGGAACGAGTGCCAGTTTGGTGCTGGCGGGAGTTGCGATCTCATCTCTCTTAACCAGCGCGCAGACCTTCGTCCAACAGTCGTCCCACAGTTCAATTGCGCGGGTCTACATCTGGCTCCTGGGCTCTCTCGGTGGTGCCTCGTGGCACAGCGTTTGGATGACCTTGCCCTATGTCGTTGTCTGCATCATTATCTGTGTCGCCTCGGCGGGAGCCCTGGACGTTATGAGCGTCGGCGACGCTGAATCTCGCAGTCTCGGACTTCCCGTTGAGCGGGTCCGCCTAGTCGTTGTCGCAGCGGCCTCCCTCGGTACCGCGGCCGTTGTTTCCTCCGTTGGTCTCATTGGGTTCGTCGGCATCATCGTGCCCCACTTCGTGCGACTGCTCGTGGGTTCGAGCTATCGCCACATCCTGCCGCTCTCGGCGCTCATTGGCGCCACGTTCTTGGTCCTCACCGACACCGTGGCGCGCACGGTCGTTTCGCCTTCGGAGCTTCCGCTCGGCGTTATCACCGCCCTCATTGGCGCACCGATGTTCGTCCTGTTACTGCGAGCGCGGCGGGAGTCGCTCACATGAGTGCCGTCGAAGTGCGCCACGTCAGCGTGGATATCGGCGCGGCCCAATTGGTTCGTGACGTCTCGCTGGAGTTTGCGGCGGGGCAGTGGCACACCATCGTGGGTCCCAACGGTGCCGGCAAAACGACTCTCGTCGAGACCATCGCCGGTGTCCGCCAGCCCACCCGTGGGGCCGTCGAAGTATCGGGGACGTCCATCCACGCGGCCAATGAACGGCTACGTGCCCAGACCGTTGCTTTCGTGCCGCAGCACCCCATCGTGCCGGCCGGCATGAAGGTTCGTGACTACGTGGGTCTCGGTCGCACGGCCTACCGCTCCCTCCTCCGTGGTCCGTCGACGCGCGATCACGAAATCGTTAATGAAGTGCTGAACCGGCTCGATATTGAACGTTTTGCCGACCGCGACGTGGCGACGCTCTCCGGTGGCGAGCGCCAACGCATGGTCTTAGCTCGGGCCCTGGCCCAACACACCATGGTCGTGGTGCTCGATGAACCAATTACCGGTCTGGACATTCGCCACCAGGTTGATCTCCTCGAAGTACTCCGCCGCGAAGTCGAGGAGTGTGGTCTCACGGTCATCGCCACGCTGCACGATCTCACCCTCGCCGCACAGTTCGCCGACCGGTTAGTACTCCTCGCCGACGGCCAGGTACGGGCCGACGGAACTCCACACGACGTGCTGCGCAGTGCGGAGTTGGCCGAAAGTTATGGCGTGGCCCTCCAGGTCGTCACCGTTGGCGGGAGTGATGTCGTGGTGCCGGTAACGGCGACTCGGTAAGGAATCGTTCCGACTTTCTCGTAGGCTGGAGAAAAGAATGGAAGGAATCCCGTGCGCCGCACCAAGATTGTCGCCACAGTTGGCCCCGCATCAGAGTCTGACGAGGTCATCAAGGCCCTCGTAGCGGCCGGTGTCGATGTCCTTCGCTTGAGTTTCGCCCACGGCGACCTTCCTTCCTGTATCGATCGCCTCCGTCGGGTTCGCGCGTTGGCCCCCGATTTGGCCATCATGGTGGACATCCCTGGGCCGAAGATTCGTGCCGGTTCATTCGGTACGTCGCCGGTCACGTTGGCACTCAGTAGTTCGTTAGTCCTCGAAGAAGGTTTCGGCGAGACGTCAACGGCCAGTCGCATCGTGGTTGAGCGCGACGACGTGGTGAACAAGCTGTCCGTCGGTGACTACGTCCACATTGGTGATGGTGGAACGTCGCTGGAAATCACACAGGCCGGCAGAGTGGCCACGGCCGTCGTGATTTCGGGTGGTGCCGTTA